>JABMQB010000513.1 GCA_013203525.1 Mariniphaga sp. | reverse complement strand
CCTCAAAATCGGTTTTCTTCAGATAGTCAGTAACCCGACCCTTAAAATTGCCATTTTCATGGCGCGATGTGCATAATGTATAATTTTCCGGATTATAACTTTTACGTTCATATCCTTCAATTTGGTAGCGTACTCCGTGAATAATATGGTGATTAAGATTCGGATTTGACTTAACAATACTATGAAAAGGAGCTATGCCGGTACCACTGGCTATAAATATATGCTTATGCGTGTTTTTCTTTTTTTCTTCCAGTCCAAACCTTCCCAAGGGTCCATGGATTTCTACAATATCGCCTTCTTTTAAATTTTTTAGTTTTGGAGAAAAATACCCACCTTCAACTTCTTTAACCAAAACCTGAAAACTATCATCGTTTTCACCACTGTAAATTGAATATTCGCGGCTTTGGTAATCGCCTTTTATTGAAAGGGAAATGTGTTGGCCTGCTTTAAAATCGAAATGGCTTTTTGGAAGGCTGATAATAAATGCTTCAGCCGTTAAATACTTAATTTCTTTTACCCTGTAAAAGTTTTTATCAACGGTTAGTTTCTTATCAAATTGAAATGTCATGGCGTATTTTTCATGCAAATATAAATTATTATTTATCAATAAAAGATAATAAAGTCTTTTATAGATTCTTTATTAACCGATGTTAATATTGTGTTAACCGAAAAAATGCACAATGGTTTAGTACCAATTGCTATTTTCACATAAAAATCAAAGCCACAATGAAAACATTAATTGTTTATATGTCGACCCATGGATGCACTGCAAAAGCAGCATCAGAAATGAAAGAGAAATTAGGAAACCAGGTTACAGTTATTAACTTAAAGAAGGATAAAATTCCATTATTGAATAGTTTCGAAAGGATTATTATCGGAGGAAGTATTCATGCCGGACAAATACAGAAACGTGTAAAGGAATTTTGCATTTCAAATTTAGACAGCCTTTTAAATAGAGAGCTTGGATTGTTTATTTGTTGTATGCATGAATGTGAGACAGCAATTCAGCAATTAAAAAATGCTTATGCTGAAGAATTGCTAAACCATGCTAAAGCTACTGCAATTTTAGGTGGAGCGTATGATTTTGAAAGAATGAATTTTATTAAAAGGATGATTGTAAAAAAAGTGGCAAAGGTTAATACTTCAGTTGATAATATTAACCATTCTGCCATGGATAAATTTGTCAACAGACTGGATAAAGTTTTTAATCCTTTTTTATTTCTTGCCTAATATTTAAAAAGCCAGGTAGAAATCTTTTGTTAAATTTTTATACTCCATAGTAAAATTGTGGTGGGTTTCTTTTTCAATGGTAAGTTCATCTATTAATGGATTTAATTTTTTCATTGAAAACTCAATGAGATGCCGATGGCTGGGTTTTCCTGGTTTGGGCTTAACCTTTGTCAACCTTTCAATATAAAGTTTAATGGTTTCTGCCAAAAAGATAATTCGTTCACTTTGCTCAGTAGGAATTACAATAGCAAGCCGACCTGTATCATTTAGTAATTTAAAACTTCCCTGTATTAAATCCTGAAAAGGCAGCAAATCATTGTGCCTTGCATTTGAGCGGTTCTGATTTAAGGCTTTAGAAACATTCTCAAAAAAGGGGGGATTAGAAATAATAAGGTCATATTTTTCGGTAGAATTTGAACTGTAATTTTGAAATGAATCGTTAATTGAAATGAATCGATTTGACCACGGTGAATTCTGAAAATTAAAGCTTGCTTCTTTAAATGAATTTTTTTCAATTTCGATGGCGGTTATTTTTGCATTTGACCTTTGAGCCATCATTAGTGCAATTACTCCGGTTCCAGTTCCAACATCAAGAATTTCCTTAGCATTTGAAACATTAGCCCAGGCTCCTAAAAGGACACCATCGGTGCCAACTTTCATTGCTGATTTTTCCTGAATTACTGTAAACTGTTTAAATTGAAAATAATTATTTCGCCCCATTTTTCAGAATTTTTCAAACGCTCCTAAGCCAAATAAGGCAAAGTCATATTTAATCGGATCATTTGGATCATATTTACGTAATATCGAAGTTAATTCTTCTACCGCTTTCCAGTCATTTTGTTTTCGTGAAAGAATTCCCAGCTTGCGTGCAACATTGCCTGTATGGATATCGAGTGGAAGCATAAGTGCTGATTGAGGGATATTATTCCAAATTCCAAAATCAACGCCCTTATTATCATTTCGTACCATCCAACGCAGGAACATATTTAATCGTTTTGCCGATGAACCGGACATTACATTTGAAACATGTTTACGGGTACGCGGTAATTCCTTAATTTCAAAGAATATTTGATAAAAATATGTCAACGCATTCTTAATGGTCTTTCTTTGCTGAAAACCTTTTTCAAAAACTTTTTGAAGCCCGCCATGGTTGCTATAGATATTTTTTAGGGAACGGATAAAAAACTTACAATCATCGCTGTTAAAAGTACGGTGTTTAAATCCTTCAAAAACAGAAAGATCATTTTCTGATAAATCCATTAATAATTTATATGGATTGTTATCCATACGTTCAATAAGATTTAGAGAATTTTTTATGATTGTAGTACGCTGTCCCCATGCAATGGTTGCTGTCAGAAAACCAGCAATTTCAATGTTTTCTTTTTTTGAAAATTGTTTAGGAACTTGTATTGGATCGGTTTGGATAAAAGAAGGCCGGTTATATAAAGCAGCTTTTTCTTCCAGGAAATCTTTAATATTGAAAGCCTGCTTCATTTATAAAAATTTCCTTTTCTGTTATTAAATCTTCAATCCTTCAGTAATTCTGTCCTTCAATCATTCAATCACTCCATCCTTGATATGGATAATTTTATCAGAGCGTTCAGCAAACTGGTCATCGTGTGTAACAATAATAAATGTTTGCCCAAAATCGTCACGCAGTTTGAATAACAATTCATGCAAGTCATTACGGTTAGTTGAATCAAGGTTACCCGAAGGTTCATCGGCAAGTATTACCGATGGATTATTAATCAATGCTCTTGCAACTGCGACCCTTTGTTTCTCACCACCTGACAATTCAGAAGGTTTATGATCAAGCCGATCGGTTAACCCTAAATAGTCCAGTAATTCCTTTCCCTGTTTTTCTGCTTTCGATTTGCTTGTTTTTGCAATAAATGCGGGCATACAAACATTTTCTAAAGCAGTAAATTCAGGGAGCAAATGATGAAACTGAAAAACAAATCCAATTTTACTGTTCCTGAATTTTGATAATTCTTTCCCTGAAAGTGCATTTATTTTTTGTCCATTTATTTCGATCCAACCGGAATCAGGATTGCTTAATGTCCCTAATATCTGTAATAAAGTAGTTTTACCGGCACCACTTGCACCAACAATGGAATAAATCATTTTATCGGGAACCACAAGGTTAATTCCTTTTAAGACCTCTATGTTCCCAAATGATTTTTTTATGTTTTCAGCTTTTATCACTAGTGGTATAACATTACAATTTCATGAATAATGTAGTAAAGGTATAAACTTAATAAAATTGCTCCTGAAATTTTCCCAATTTTCCATTTGCTTATTACAAGCATAATAACAATTAGAATTACCGAATAAAACAGAATTTTGGATGAAGATAATAAATCGCCTGCATCAATTTCTATTATATTACCCTTAACAAGTATGAAAATAATATATGGTAATCCAAGGCCAACCAGAATATCAAAAATATTAGAACCTACTGCATTACTCACTGCCATATCACTTCTTCCTTGTTTTGCTACAATAACCGATGAAAAAAGGTCAGGAATTGATGTCCCAATAGCTAGTATTGTAAGTGCAACTATGGCTTCGGGAATATTTAGAATCCCGGAAACCTGAACAGCCAGTTCAACAAGAATCCAGCTTAATCCGGCAATTATAATTATTGATATAATAAATATCAGGTAATAACGATTTTCGGAAGGGAAAATAT
>JABMQB010000512.1 GCA_013203525.1 Mariniphaga sp. | reverse complement strand
TAATTATATGCGGCATTACAAAGTCTAATTGGTATTATAGTTTGTAATGCCGCCGAAATTGATGGTAAATGGAAAACAGCGATAGAAAGCCCGGAAGGAAGCATGGAGCTGGTTTTTACCTTTAAAGTTGATGGTGAAAAATTAACTGGTTCGGTTTCAACTCAGATGGGAGATATGGAAATAACCGATGGAAAAGTTAATGGAAATGAATTCTCATTTAATGTTGATGCTGGAATGGGAACACTGATTAACCATAAATGCAAGCTTGAAGGTGAAGTTATTAAAATGAATTATACTATGGGTGATGCAGGTGAAGCTCCTGAGGAGTTAACTTTGACAAAGATTGAATAGTAAATATTATTTCTTACTTATTCTCCAGCTTAGCTAATACCTCATTCTTATAACTCCGGCTAATAGGAATCTGATTTTTTTGTATTTCTACATATTCATTGGTGAATGAATCAATGTGTGCCAGTGATACTATAAACGAACGATGAACTTTGATAAATTCCTTCTGTGGAAGTTTTGCTTCAACATTTGCCAGCCATTTAAAAATGGCTTTATTGGGCCCATTGGCAGGAATCATAGTTTTTCTTATTGCCCGCCTGGCAATAATTATTCTTATCTCGAAGCAAAAGGAAAAAACCAAAGAGGATTAATTTCATAATGGGTTTTTATTATAAATAGATTTAAGCCAATTTTATGCTTGATTGAACTATAAATTCCTATTTATTGTTTATCATGAAACTTTAAATTGAGAATTGAGCATGATTAATAAACACCAGTATTTTGAATTGTTTGAGAAAAGCATATTTGAAAGAGTTGTGCTTACTCCGCCATTTAAGCTTCCAACTCAAATGCCAAACGAGGCATGTTTCTATTATGCAGTAAATGGCGATTCTCATTTTCGAACTCCAACCAAACAAATAACCATTCATACAGAGGAGGCAATTGTGTTAAAATGCGGTAATTACCTGACTGAATGGTTTGCAACAAATAATTCGGAAACATGTGAAGTAATTGCAGTTCATTTTTATCCGGAGGTATTAAAAAAAGTTTATGATAAAGAATTGCCAGGTTTTTTTATTTATTTTGATCACCCTGAATTATCCTGATTTAATAATCTGCAAGAAATATTTGCCAATAGATTTGTTTTGTTATTCAATTAAAAGAACATTAACTACATTTACATTTCAAGTTTATCCGTAGTTGTTGTATTTTTGTTTAAATGGATAAAATTGAATTAATTATTTCAAACAAATTTTAAACACAATATCATGGCAAAATCACAAGACACAAAGAAAAACGTCAAAAAAGAACCGACTAAAAGTGCTAAAGAAAAAAGGGCTGAGAAAAGAGAAAAAAAAGCTAATAAGTATTAATTTCTTTTCGTAAATAATTTTTTGGTTTACCTCACCTGGTTAAAAATAATACCTAGTTCTTTTTCGAAATAACGTATCTGTTTTGTTTCGAAAGTTGTAACAAGGCTTAGTGAAATTCCTCGTTTTCCGGCTCTGGCAGTCCTTCCGCTTCGGTGGGTATAGTATTCATCTTTGTCGGGTAACTGGTAGTGAACTACAAATGAAAGTGCTTCAATATCGATGCCCCTTGCTGCAAGGTCAGTAGCTACCAGTATTTGAGTGTTTTCATTTTTAAAAGCCCTCATTACCTTATCACGCTCCTTTTGTAAAAGATCGCCATGGATTGCACCGGCTGCTACATTTTTTGCAATAAGTTGTTTTGCCAGTTTTTGGGCAGCTGCTTTGGTTTTACAAAACACAACTCCCCGGTTATCCTTCTCCGATTTTAAAAATTGCAATAAAGAATGAAGTTTCTCTTTTTCATCACAAATAAGGTATTGGTGTTCGATGTTTTTATTTACAATGTTTTTGCCGCTTACTTCAATTTTTTGTGCATCGGCTGCCAAATGCTTATTTACAATCTGTTTTATTCCAACCGGCATAGTAGCCGAAAAAAGCCATTTGTTCTCTGCTGAGGTTAAAAAGCCAAGTATCTCGTCCAGTTCCTTTTTGAATCCCATACTTAGCATTTCATCAGCTTCATCTAAAATTACAGTTTTTACATGGCTTAAATCTACGGCTTCTCTTTTTACTAAATCGATGAGCCTTCCTGGTGTGGCTACTACAATATGTGTTGGCCTGCGTAAGGCAACAATTTGCCTTTCAATTGGGGCACCACCATATACTGCTTCGGTAAATATTTTTGCTGAATATTTTGTGAATTTAAATAACTGTTTTGCTATTTGTTGCCCTAATTCCCGTGTTGGGCATAGAATAAGCCCCTGAACTTTTTTTTGACCAGGTGCAATCTTATGAAGCAATGGCAATCCGTAGGCTGCAGTTTTACCAGTACCTGTTTGAGCTTGCCCAACCAAATCGGTATTAGTATTTAATAATAGTGGTATTACCTGACTTTGTATTTCGGTAGGTGAAATAATATTAAGTTCATTTAATCCCTTAATAAATTTTTTATTAATACCGAGTTCTTCAAAATTTTTCAAAACAGTTATTTTTAATTTGACGCGCAAAAGTAATTATTAAATCCGTAAGACCGTGATTTTTTGAATTTTATAGAAACAAAAATATATCTCTTAACAATTATGAATTTTGAAAATTCAACATTTAGAAATATAAGAATTTATTTAAATTCGATTACTAAGCTGAGTTTTATAGGAATCCAGGAGTCTGATATTTGAAATTTAATATTGAGTAAATCCTTTATACATGGGGTTTTTACTCCTTTATTCTTGTTCTGGAACTTCGAAAACATTAATATCTGAACAATTAACCTACCTTTGCCGCCTTTATTTAAATATATGACATTCGAAGAATTAGGAGTTATTAAACCCATATTAGATGCCCTACGGGGCGAAGGCTATACTAATCCAACTCCAATCCAGGAGCAGTCTATTCCAATCCTTTTGAGAAGAAAAGATTTGCTGGGTTGTGCTCAAACGGGTACGGGAAAGACTGCAGCATTTGCCATTCCAATATTGCAACATCTCTATCGTAACAGGAATCGGAATGATGGATTTCGTAAAATTAAAGCACTCATTGTCACTCCAACAAGAGAACTGGCAATCCAAATTGCCGAAAGTTTTTCAGTTTATGGTAATTATACCGGTATCAGAAATACTGTAATTTTTGGAGGTGTTAAACAAGGTGCCCAAACTCAGGCACTTCGAAAAGGAGTGGATGTTCTTATCGCTACTCCTGGGCGTTTACTTGATTTATTAGGTCAGGGTTTTATTACATTTGGAGATATTGAATACTTTGTGTTGGATGAAGCCGATAGGATGCTTGATATGGGTTTTATCCATGATATCAGAAGGATAATTGCTGTATTACCAGTAAAAAGACAATCGTTGTTCTTTTCAGCAACCATGCCGCCTGACATTGTTAAATTATCACGTAAAATACTTGGAAATCCCGAGAAAGTAACGGTGAGGCCTGAGC
>JABMQB010000511.1 GCA_013203525.1 Mariniphaga sp. | reverse complement strand
GGTGCGCGATTGTATCGCGTTCCTTTACCTTATTGCTTATGTTAAGCCACAAGATGCAATCGTTCGGTAGCAGGGGGGCATGGGAGAATCTAGTTATGATTGAGTTTCCCGGACATAATGAACAAACTTATTCAAAGTCCAAATATCAGCTCTGTATTCCTTTGGGAAACTAGATAAATATGGCTTAGGAACAACTAGTGAAACACCTTCTGTTTTCATTTCTTTCAGTTGATTTACAGAAATACCCTGCTGAAGAGTAAAAAGATGCTTTTGTGGAATTCTATCAGCTTCTCCTACAATCTGTCTCCACCTGTCTTTACAAGTCGTTTTAGCTCCAAGAAACACTAGCTTATCACTACCTACTGGTTCTTTAAAATATTGTTCTATGCTTAGGAAAATAAAATCTGGTTTTTTATTTACTTCTGTTGTTGCTTGCGACGTATACGAAATATTCCAAATATTAAAAACCTTGGATAAATGATGTTCAAGAGATTTACCAGCACGTGATTTTCTTCTGTTGAGAATTGTGTTAGCAATTTTGATAAGATCGTCAACAGAATTAATTGGTGTTGTGATATAATCACAATATCTATCGTTTTCAATTGCCTTAAACAAGTTAAATTCAGTTGAAAGCCAATTTAATATGTCTTTATCAGGTTGTTTTAGAACTGAATCATAGGTTCTTTGATAAGCCTTTAAAAATATTTCTCTAGCTCCGGTTGCCAATTCAATTGTTGGAGGAAAATCTACTGTTAAACGTTCGATAAATTTCTTAAATAGTTCCTGAAGTATATCTTCAGCTGTTGGTACATTCGATTTTGGCAATATCCCGTTAGTTTCTGTTGAGGATATTCCAAATGCATTGAAAAATCCTTCAATATCTAAATCATCAGATAAGACAAATGCTTCGTAATATTTGCTGTCTTTCTTTGCAATTATCAATAAATCACCAACATTATCTTCTTGTAAAAATGAAAATCCTCTTCCAAAACGTGTTAATCGATATTCATTTCTTGTTCCAACACCATAATAAATACAACGACTATCAGTTTCAAAATCACCTTGCCATTTGATTTTTATAAAAATATCCTTGTTCGATCCTTTAACACCCGGGCTATCAAAAAATAAAGACCAAGAATGTTTATGAATATGAAATCCAGCCTGATGGCCTCCAGTTGCTCCGGCATCATTTGCGGTAATAAATTTACTAAAAGCAATACTGCTTTCTGAACAAGATTCAATTGCTGAGGATAACAAACTATTCATTTCATTTTATAATTACTTTGGCAATCTGTTTCGCAACTGCTTCCATCAAAGGAACCACAACAGAATTCCCAAACTGTTTATATGCTTGATTATCTGAAACAGGAATCTTGAATTTCGTATTATCATACCCCTGTAGTGCCGCACATTCTTTTGGCGTTAGTCTTCTTGGGTTTTGTCCAGCTTGTGGGACTAAAACTTCTGCTCCATCTTTATAATATCTTGCTGATATTGTTCTGCTAACTCCATTCAGTTTCGTTAAACCAAATCCAAATCCATTTCCTTTAGCTTTATGTTTTTTTGCATAATTCTGCAAGTAAATCCAAAGTTTATCAGATAAAGTATATTTTGAATCAGGTTTAGCTTCTAATATATCTTCAAATACCATGTTAAGTTTTGGCATCTCGGGAAAACTAAATTCTTCTTTTCCATCAAATCTGTCCTTGTCAAAACCAATAATTAATATTCTTTCCCGGTGTTGAGGCACGAAATGTTGACCGTCCAATATCTGAATGTACAGATTATAATTTAGCTTTTCAAGCGTCTTTTTAATAACTTTTAAGGTTCGACCTTTATCATGTGACTTTAAATTCTTTACATTCTCCAACATGAAAGCCTTAGGTCTTTTTTCTCCAATAATTCGGGCAACGTCAAAAAATAATGTTCCCTGTGTTTCATCCAAAAATCCATGATTTCTTCCTAAACTGTTTTTCTTCGATACACCAGCTATAGAAAAGGGTTGACAGGGAAAACCTCCAACTAATACATCATGTTCAGGAATGAATTTTTCATTGATTTTAGTAATATCCCCAAAGGGAACCTCTCCAAAATTTGCTTCATAAGTAATCTTGGCAAACTTATCCCACTCTGAAGAAAAAACACATTTGCCTCCTGCATTTTGGTGGGCAATTCGCATACCTCCGATTCCAGCGAAAAGATCAATGAATTTATAATCAGAATTTACGGGAGGAGGAAAAGGCACATCAAATTTTAATGGTAAGGAATAATTAAATTCTTTGACAACATCTAAGCTCTTCGATTCAATAAAATCTAGTAATCCATTATCGTAATTTGATAACGAAAATATATCAGGACTTTGTAAATAATGAGTGAAATATGCGTGCTCTTCATTAAAATATCTTGCAGAGTCAAGTCCTAGCTTTTTTCTAACTACTGTATATTTAGCCATTCTATTTAAAAATCTGAGAATTAAAAAACTCAGGAACAGGAAGTTCCAAGGCCCTAATTATTTTATCCATATTCTTTGCCGAAACATTTCTTTTACCGTTTTCAACACCAGTCATATATGTTCTGTCGATGCCAGCTTTGTATGCAAGTGCTTCCTGACTAATTCCGATTTTGAGGCGTAATTCTTTCACTCTCAAACCAAATTGAACTTGTAATTCCATGATGATAAAGCTACACTGAGGTTGCTTATAAGTCAACGGACTATGAGTAACATCAGAGGTTTGTTAATAAATAAACAACAGTGAAATTTTTGCTAAGGAATTTGTTTTATGATGTTATTTAAGGTTAATTCTTTCGAATGAATTTTTAGCTTACACTCCCAAATGGTGATAACTTTCCACCCAAGTTTAAATAATTCAATCTCTTTTCCCTGATCACGTTTTTGAGTATCTTTTATTTTGTTGAGCCACCATTCAGTTCGGGTTTTTGGGATTACAAAGTATTTACATTCTTTGTGCCCGTGCCAAAAACAACCGTTAATAAAAATTACGGTTTTGTATTTTGGTAAAACTATGTCGGGTTTTCCAGGGAGATTTTTAACATTCAACCTGTAACGAAAACCATGAGCAAACAAAAACTTCCGCACCAGCATTTCGGGTTTGGTGTTTTTCCCTTTAATGCGGCTCATGTTATAAGAGCGGGTTTTTTTATCGTGCACGTCGGCCATTTTTTACAGAATCAAGATGTAAGACTCAAGAAATAAGACTGTGTTAAGTTTTCAGCATTAAAGTTAGGAAAAGAAGTTGGAAGTCAGACCACCCCGTCCGCCAGCCGGCGGACACCCCTCCTGAGAGGAGGGGAAATTTTTGTGCATGGATGTTATTATGTATTAATAGAATAATCTTACCTCGAACTTTCTCCTCCCGGTAAGGAGGAGTACTCCGCTTATTGCGGAGGGAGGTGGTTAAATCATTTCTTCTTACCAAACTTAAACATCCTCAATTATCACCTCAGGATATTCAAAAACCCACCGGTTTTCATACCTGAAGACGGTAATCCCATTTTTATTTAGAAATTCATTTCTCTCTGTATCAATAGCAATTGAAACCATATCGGCGTGAGGTTCACCATCCAGTTCAATAGCAAGCTGTAGTTCAGGGCAATAAAAATCGAGGATATAATTGGCAACAGAATGCTGCCTGCGGAATTTGTATCCACCAATCCCTTTTGATTTTAATATTTTCCATAAGCATGCTTCGGCAGAAGTTGAATTATTGCGTAAGTGTTTTCGATATGGTTTTAAGTATTTTCGGTTGTGGAGATTGGACATTTTTATTTTAAAGTTAAGAAATAATCAGGTATTTCTTTAATTTGTATGAATACCACCCCGTCCCCATATGCATTGGGATACCCCTCCTTGAGGAGGGGAAATTTTTGTGCGTTGATGTTATTATGTATTAATAGAATAATTTTACCTCGAATTTTCTCCTCCCGGTAAGGAGGAGTATCCGCCAGCTGGCGGAGGAGGTGGTTATTATTTACAACACCCTTTTCACCCTCGGAATCTGTTTTGCCAGCCAGGTAATCGGGTGTAGTGGAACCCAACCATCCCGATCCGGCTGAACTGCGTTTTAAAGAAGGATAAATTTACTTATTTCTATTGTGAAATATTTCCGGAATCAGTGGGAAAAAATATATATTTTGAAAAGAGGAGTTAAAAATAAAATTAACTTTAGGCTGTTAACAACAACTTTAAAAGCTTTTAAATATTGAATTGCATGTTGTGTCAGGATTTTAAGAATTCTTTTTACCAGTTAATTGC
>JABMQB010000510.1 GCA_013203525.1 Mariniphaga sp. | reverse complement strand
GTACATCGCTGCGTACGCTGCGTGAACCATTCGCCGCTATCGTTGCGTGCAATAAACAAACCTCCAAATAATGAAAAATTCAAAAATTGAAAACCAGATAGCCACCACCATCCTCGACCAGGCATTTAAGATTCATACAGAATTAGGTCCCGGATTACTGGAATCGGTTTATGAACGATGTCTTCAGTACGAACTGATTGAAGCTGGCTACGACGCGCAAATCCAGGTTCCGGTTCCCATGAATTATAAATCGGTAAGATTTGAAGCTGGTTTCAGAATCGATTTATTGGTAAACAACAAAGTACTGGTTGAAATAAAATCCATTGAAAATCTGGCACCGGTTCACTTTTCGCAAACATTGACATATTTAAAAATGAGCAACCTCAAATTGGGATTACTCATTAATTTCAATAATAAATACTTAAAAGACGGTATTCACAGGATAGTAAATAATTTATAAAATCCTTCCACACCACGGACGCAAAATTTTACGCCGCGTTCGCCGCGAGAAAAATAACGTTGCGGTCTTTGCGTGAAAATAAAAACTATGAAACAAATCATACAAGACCTGAAAAACGGCAAAACAATTTTAGAGGAAGTTCCCGCCCCCACAGTAAAACCCGGGCATGTATTAATAAAAACCACCCGCAGCCTGGTTTCTCTGGGCACCGAGCGCATGTTGGTAGAATTTGGCAAAGCCGGATTTTTACAAAAAGCCCGCCAGCAACCCGACAGGGTAAAACAGGTACTTGATAAAATGAAAGCCGAAGGAATTCTCCCAACACTGGAGGCTGTTTTCAACAAGTTAAACCAACCTTTGCCTTTGGGCTATTGCAATGTTGGTACAGTTGAGGCTGTGGGTAATGGAGTTCACAGTTTCAGGGTGGGAGACCGGGTGGCATCCAACGGTAACCACGCAGAATATGTTTGTGTACCGGAAAACCTTTGTGTACTTATACCTGATAATGTAAGCGATGAAGAAGCCGCTTTTACTGTTATTGGGTCCATTGGTTTGGAAGGAATTCGTTTAATAAACCCCACTTTGGGAGAAACGATTGTGGTAATCGGACTTGGTTTAATTGGCCTTGTAACAGCAGAATTATTAAAAGCCAACGGCTGTAAAGTAGTTGGCTATGATTTCGACCAGCAAAAAGTGGAGATGGCTTTATCAAAAGGCATAACCGCCTTTAATCCTTCACAAGGAACCGACCCGGTTAAATTTGTACAACAAAAAACTAATGGCATTGGAGCCGATGGTGTAATCATTACCGCCTCCAATAAAAGTGATGAGATTATTCAACAGGCCGCAGAAATGAGCCGCCAACGCGGGCGTATTGTTTTGGTTGGTGTTATTGGTTTAAATATTCGCCGTGATGATTTCTTCAAAAAGGAACTTACTTTTCAGGTTTCCTGTTCCTACGGCCCCGGTCGCTACGATGAAAACTACGAACAAAAAGGCCAGGACTATCCAATCGGATATGTGCGCTGGACAGAAAAACGAAATTTTGAAGCTATTCTACAGACAATGTCGGCGGGGCAATTAGATATAAAACCCCTCATAACCGAAAAGTTAAACCTGGAAGATTACGATCAGATTTATGGTGATATGCGCAAGTCGGGTTCCATTGCTTCTATTTTGGTTTATCCAAACAACCCGGACAATTCAAAATCGGTAATTGTAAACCATCAAAACCACAAAACAGGTAAAGGGGTAATTGGAATAATTGGTGCAGGTAATTTTACATCTTCTACTTTGTTGCCAGGCTTATCAAAAACTGAAGCACATATAAAATACATAGCCGATTTAGACGGTTTACCGGCAAAGAACATGGCAAAACGGTTTAACATATCAAATGCAGTTACCAACCACGAATTGCTTTTACAAGACCCAGAGGTTGATACAATAATGGTTGTTACCAGGCACAATGCACACGCCCGACTTGTTCTGGAAGCCATCAAAGCTGGCAAAAATGTATTTGTCGAAAAACCATTGTGTTTAAACGAAGATGAACTATTGCAAATCATCGAAGCCACCGTCATCCCGAGGAGCGCAGCGACGACGGGACCTGTCGAAAATTCCTCCGGCGCTATTTACAAAGAACCAACTGCCAGTAATCAGCAGATTGCTTCGCTCCCTTCGTCCGCTCGCAAAAACGTGCCAATGGTGGTCGTTGGATTTAACAGGAGGTTTGCCCCGCTGGCACAAAAGATGAAAAAGTTATTGGGTGAAGGCCCTAAAAATATTATCGCAACTATGAATGCAGGTTACATTCCTCCTGAAGTCTGGGTTCACGACATTGAAGTTGGTGGTGGCCGAATAATCGGTGAAGCTTGTCACTACATAGATCTATGTACTTTTCTTGCTGGCAGCAAAGTAAAAGCTGTTTGTATGAATAGTATGGGAATTAATCCTCAGGATAATACCGATAATGCAAGTATTTTACTTAGATACGAAAATGGAACCAATGCTGTAATTAACTACTTTTCCAACGGAAGTAAAGCCTACTCCAAAGAACGAATTGAAGCATACAACCAGGAAAAAACCCTGATTATTGATAACTGGCGAACCTTAAAAGGATATGGGACAAAAGGATTCTCCAAAATAAAAAACCGCCTTGATAAAGGGCATAAAAACCAGTTTAAATTATTGGTTGAATCCATAAAAACAGGAGAACCTATTATTCCTTTCGACGAAATAATAAATACAACAAAGGCCAGTTTTGCTGCTATCCAGAGTTTGAAAGAAGGACGTTGGGTGGATGTATAGAGCAATGAGAGAAGAGCGATGAGTTTTGAAAAGAGATAACTAAAACATCTTCTTTCTCAACGCTTATCATTAGTTTCTCAAATTTAATCCTTTATAAAATGGCACAGATTAACAGTTTCCGAGACCTTATTGTTTATCAAAAAGCTTATACACTTGCGATGGAGATATTTGAAGTTTCAAAAGATTTTCCAAAAGAAGAAAAGTACTCTCTTACAGATCAGATTAGACGTTCGTCCAGATCTGTTACTGCTAATATTGCTGAAGCATGGGCTAAGCGAATTTATGTGAAACACTTTGTCAGCAAGTTAACTGACTCGCTTAGTGAAGAATTCGAAACAGAAGTTTGGCTTGATTATTCAAGAGATTGCAAATATATTGACAGTAACAAACACAACGACTTCATGTCTGAATATAATGAGGTTCGTAAAATGTTAATCTCAATAATTTATAATCCCGAAAAATTCTGTCATTAATCTAAACACTCAATTCCCATCTCTCATCTCTCAAAAATGCCAAAATGAAAATCGACCTAATTGCTGGTGCCAGGCCTAATTTTATGAAAATCGCACCTATTATAGATGCAATTCGTATAGCACAATCTAATGGAAAAGACATTAGTTTTCGGCTTATTCATACCGGACAGCATTACGACAGGAATATGAGCGGTAATTTTTTTGAGGAACTGGAAATACCGAAACCCGATGTAAACCTTGGAGCCGGTGGCGGTACGCAAGCAGAACAAACCGCTGCAATAATGATAGGTTATGAAAAATTACTTCAACAGGGAAAATCCGATTTGTGCCTGGTAGTTGGTGACGTTACATCAACAATGGCCTGTGCCATTACAGCACAAAAACTGCACGTGAAAGTTGCACATGTGGAAGGTGGCATCCGTTCGGGCGACTGGACCATGCCCGAAGAGATAAACCGCATGGTAACCGACAGCATCACTAATTATTTTTTCACTACCACCAATACCGCTGATAAAAATCTGTTGAAGTCTGGCATTTCTCCGGATTGTATTTTCAGGGTGGGCAATACAATGATTGATACATTGTTGAAGCAACGTTCAAGATTTCAAATGCCTTGGATCTGGAACGAGTTAAAACTGGAAAAGAGCAAATATATAGTAATGACCTTACATCGGCCTGCCAATGTGGATGAAGAATCGAAACTGAAAGAATTGCTTGAAGAAATTATCTCCTCATCACATGGTCTCCCTATCATTTTCCCTGTTCATCCTCGAACTGCTAAAAAAATTGAATCCCTGCTAAAAGCCAACAGCCAACAGCCAATAGCTAGTAACCTTCACATGATAGAACCTCTGGGCTATTTGGAATTTAATTTTTTGGTTGAAAATAGCAAAGCGGTTATTACTGATTCCGGAGGTATTACAGAAGAAACTACTGTTATGGGAATTCCTTGTATAACTCTTCGCGATAATACGGAAAGACCTGAAACAATTACTATTGGAACAAATGAACTTATCGGAACAGATCCCAAAGCTATAAAACCAACTATGGAAAAACTTTTTTCTGGAAAATGGAAAAAGGGAAGTATTCCTGAATTATGGGATGGGAAAACAGCGGAAAGGATTGTAGAAAAACTTTTAGAAATCTTATAATTCTGTGTATAAATTCTCTCTAATTCTAAATACAATAATTCATCTCAAACCCATTCAAATCCGTTACCAACTTTGGTATCGGATTCATCGTTATTGGAGAAATGCAATCAGGTTCAATTACCCCCTTTCCATTACAAAAGAAGGACATCCCCTCAAACTTATCCCTTGGATT
Organism: Mariniphaga sp.; assembly: GCA_013203525.1. Classification (GTDB taxonomy): domain Bacteria; phylum Bacteroidota; class Bacteroidia; order Bacteroidales; family Prolixibacteraceae; genus JABMQB01. The sequence goes on along the minus strand of JABMQB010000510.1, from coordinate 3,776 downwards.
GAAAAACCTGTTTCGTTCAATGAGAATACATTTTCTTTTCTGAATAAATCAAAAACCTTCCGGATAAAAGAGATAAACTGGGATTTTTCAGAATACGGTAAACTTTGGACTTACAATCTGAACTATTTTGGTTTTCTGCTTCAACCGGAAATAGATATTAAAACGGGAAAATTAATTATCACTAATTTTATTCAAAATGCTAAACAAAATTCTATCGGTATTGAACCATACCCAATAGCATTACGAGGCATTAACTGGATTAAGTTCTTTTCTCAATACTCAATACTCAATACTCAATACTCAAATTCTCTTTACGCCCAATATCAAATCCTCCTTAACAACCTTAAATACCACTTACTCGGAAATCACCTTCTTGAGGATGGATTCAGCCTGTTGTTTGGAGCCTTTTATTTTGAAGATCAGAAACTTTACAAAAAAGCAAAGGAAATTATTGAATCGGAACTGGAAGAGCAAATCCTTGAAGATGGTGGCCACTTTGAATTAAGCCCAATGTATCATCAGATTATCCTCGATCGGTTACTTGATTGTATCAACCTTTTTCTGAACAACCATCGTTTTAAAGGGCAGGATAATTTACTGGAGCTAATGAAAAACAAAGCTATGTTAATGCTTGCATGGCTAGAATTAATGACCTTTTCAAACGGAGAAATACCTTTATTTAATGATTCAGCTCCCGGAATTGCCCCAACAACCGAACAGCTTTTAAAATACGCAAAAACTTTAAACTTTAAACTTTCAACTCGAAACTCAAGACTTTCAACCTCCGGTTATCGCCGATTTAACGGTAACAACTATGAATGTATTCTGGATATTGGGCAAATCGGCCCAAACTATCAACCAGGTCATGCACATGCCGATACATTTAATTTTATTTTGAATGTAAACAACAAACCTTTAATTATCGATACCGGAATTTCAACTTACAATCCAGGAGAAAGGCGTACTAAAGAGCGGGGAACGACTGCCCACAATACAGTTACTATTCTAGATAAAAATTCATCAGAAGTCTGGTCTTCGTTCCGTGTGGCTCGCAGAGCAAAGGTAAAAATCATCAAAGAAGAAAACAAAACAATTATTGCCCAGCATGATGGTTATCAAAAACTGAGGACTACTCACCAGCGCACATGGATTTTTTCTGAAAACAAGATTCAGATAAGCGATACATTAACAGGTAAAACAACAAAAGGCAAAGCTTACCTGTGGCTGACGCCGGAGTTGAAACCTATACAAAAAGGGCATACTATTGAAGTTGGAATGGCAAATTTAACTTTTGAAAATGCAGATTCAATTAGGTTGATTACAACCCAAATTCCTATTGGTTACAACCATTTTTCAAATAGCATCAAAATTGAAATTGAATTTAATGTGCACTCCAAACTTATTGTTACTGCAAAAAGTTAAATTTCATGAAAATTCTATACCTAACATTCTATTTCGAACCTGATCTTTGTGCTGGTTCATTTCGTAATACTCCTTTAGCAAAAGAACTTTCAAGTTTGCTTGATTTAAAAGATCGTATACATGTAGTTACAACAATGCCTAATCGTTACAATTCATTTAATGAGGAAACAATTTCACACGAAGTTACTGGCAATATTGAAATAAATCGAATTAAATTACCATCACATAAAAGTGGTTTAATAGATCAGTCTTTGGCTTTTATATACTATTTTTTTCAAACATTAAAACTTACTAAATCAAGAGAATATGATATTGTATTTGCCTCAAGCTCAAGATTGTTTACGGCTTTTCTGGGAAGTATAATCAGTAAAAGAAAAAAAATTCCTTTTTATATTGACATTCGGGATATTTTTGTGGACACGATGAATGATGTTTTTAAGGATAAGCTTTTAAAATATCCCATATTGTTATTTTTAAAATTCATTGAAAAACATACATTTAAAAAGGCCTTCCATATTAACTTGATCTCAGAAGGTTTTAAATCGTACTTTACAAAATTTAAAAACACTTCATTTAGTTATTATACAAACGGTATTGATCCTGAATTTTTAAATTTTCCGATTTCTGAATCAATGCCTAATGCAGAATATATTATAACCTATGCAGGCAATATTGGAGAAGGGCAGGGATTGCATAAAATAATTCCTGAAGCTGCAAAACTTTTAGGTTCCAAATATAAATTTCGTATTATCGGTGATGGCGGAATGAAAAATGAATTAGAAGAACAATTAAAAAACGAAAAAATAAACAATGTGGAAATAATTCCTCCAACGAATAGAAAAGGTCTTATTTCTTATTATCATTCAACCCATTTTCTTTTTCTGCATCTGAACGATTACAAAGCATTTAAAAAGGTATTGCCATCAAAAATTTTCGAATATGGATCAACAGATAAACCTATCATTGCTGGGGTAAGCGGTTTCGCTGCAAAGTTTATAGAAAATAATTTAACAAATTATATCATATTTTCTCCGGGTGATGCAAAAGGATTTGGTCAATTATTAAAAAATTATGCATTCGAATATACAGAAAGGCTAGAATTTCAAAAAAGATTTGCACGCTCAAATATTAATAGAGAAATGGCAAAAAGTATTATTAAATTAGGTTCTCAACAATTTTAAAAATTACACTTCCTTTAAATTTAAATTTTCATGATCATCCTCATAACCGGAGCTTTTGGTTTTGTTGGCACTAACCTTTCCTTAGCGTTTAAAACTGCATTTAATTGCTATTTAATTGCCCTCGATGTTAACGAACCGGATAAACACAAATACGATGTGTTTTATTCATGGAATGATTTAGAAAAAATAAATTGGGATAATATTGATGTAATTATCCACCTGGCTGGCAAAGCCCACGATACAAAAAACACAACGGAAGAAAAAGCTTATTTCGATATAAATGTTGGACTTACACAAAAGATATTTGAATACTTTTTAAAATCCAATGCTACAAAGTTTATTTATTTCAGTTCCGTTAAAGCAGTTGCAGATTCAGTTACTGGTGAATATTTAACTGAGGAAGCGGAACCAAAACCCGGAACGGCTTATGGAAGGTCGAAGTTGGTGGCAGAGAGGTTAATTTTAAGAAAACTAGAAAACTGGAAGACTGGAAGATTGGAAGATTGGAATAAAGAGAAAAAGGTTTATGTTTTACGCCCCTGTATGATTCATGGCCCGGGAAATAAGGGTAACTTAAACTAACTATTTAAACTTGTTCAAAAAGGGATTCCCTGGTCGTTGGGCGCTTTTGAGAACAAAAGGTCATTTTTTTCTATAGATAATTTGTCCTGGGTAATAAATCAAATAATTCAAAATAATATAGAGCCAGGAATTTATAACATGGCAGACGATGAATCCATTTCAACCAACCGGCTTATTCAACTAATTTCAGAATCGCAAAATAAAAAAGCCCGTATATGGAAAATTTCACCAAAATTTATCCGGATTGTTGCCAGGTTTGGAGATATGTTGTTTTTACCTTTAAACTCAGAACGGTTAAAAAAACTTACTGAATCGTATGTAGTTTCAAATACAAAAATTAAGAAAGCTTTGGGAATTGATAAAATGCCGGTTAGTGCGGAGGATGGTTTAAGGTGTACCTTTAGGAGAATGAGAGAGTGAGGGAATGATTGAATGATTGAATGAGAGAGTGGGTGAATGGGTGAATGGGTGATTGGGTTAATGAGTGAATGGGGGATTTCAGTAGCAGTGGGCAGTCGCAGTTAGCAGTCACAGTTAGCAGTCGCAGTTAGCAGTCGCAGTTAGCAGTCACAGTTAGCAGTCACAGTTAGC
>JABMQB010000509.1 GCA_013203525.1 Mariniphaga sp. | reverse complement strand
CGACCGCGGGCGTCCACAAATTTCGGTATCAGATAATGGACCCGGGATACCGGATGAATTAATGGATAAAATTTTTATCCCTTTTTATACTACTAAAGAGTCAGGTTCAGGCATTGGCTTAAGCCTTTCAAGGCAAATTATGCAATTGCATGGCGGTAGTTTGAAAATAGTTTCTTCACCCGGAAAAAAGACCACAGCAATCCTTGTATTTTAAAACTCAAAAATTTATTCTGAAGGTTTTCTTCTGTAATAATAACTTACCTTTTCCGACTTCAGATCGTATGTAAACACTTCTTCAGGATACTTGTAAAAAAAGGATAACAATGCAACATCACCTGCGCAAAAAAGACTATGAATGCTCATAAATACAACAAAAAACCAGGCAACTGGGTGGAATAAAAAAATAAGTATTACAATTATAGAAATCAACTTTATTATAATTAGTGGGGCCATGGCAACTATGGTAAATTGTTTTCGGTTTAAAACAAACTTATCGGCCTCGGCATAAAAAACAAATTGTTTAAGAATTGCTCCATAAGTTACTCTTGGAGTACCAACTGACTTAAATGCTAATCCATGAATCAATTCATGAATTACAATAAGAACTGAAAAACAAGAAATTAATGCAGCCATAGTATAATACAAATTTATACTATTTCCATCGAAAGCATTAACAACACTTAGCCCAATAAACAACATTCCTAAACTTATCATAACAAATTGATAGATCAGATAAAATCGAATAATCCTGCTTCCGCCCTTTATCTGATTTAATACAAATTCCTTTACACTTGTATGTTTTAGCTCTGCTAATAACTCATAATCAATTTCATTATTAAGCTCTGTAATAGATGGGTTGGTGGTCATCGGTTATAAATAATGATGTTATACAAATTCTTTAGGTTAATGAGTTTTATTAATAATGCAACTACAATTCCAGCTCCTATCATTGCAACAAATCCATAAAACCAATTTGAAATGTACCTTGAAAGATATCCGATGGCAACTACAATTATTACAAATGAAATAATGCGGGAAATGTATTTCCAGTTAATATTCAATTTAAATATTGAAACAGCAATTATTGCCTGCGCTATAGCAGTAGCAAACTGTGTAATTAAACTCGCATAAGCCGATCCAAAAGCCATAAATTTTGGGATAAAAATTAAATTAAGAATTATATTGAGTGCCATTCCAAAAGATGCCATAATATTAAGTTGTTTTAGGCTTCCATTAGCAGTGAGCAATGTCCCAAATATATATGTTGTCATAATTCCAAGCAACCCAAACATTAATATACTAAGTATCCGAGCCGATTCATTGGAATTTGATTCATACAGAACCTGCATAATTTCAACATCATAAAAAAGAGATGAAAAAGCAATAATTATTGCCGGGACAATTATTAAAGAATATGATAGTTGAACCATTGATCCAACATTTTCTTTTACTTTAATCATCTTTGCAAAAATTGGCAACAGCAATCCGGCAAACAATACACCAAACATCGAAAAAGCATCGAGCAACCTAAATGCCTGGGCATAAATCCCGGCTTGTTCTTTACCAACTGGGTCAGGCAATAACCTCTCAATCAATACTGAATCAATCCGGTTGTAAAACGACATAAGAAAAATAAGGATCGCATAAGGATATGATTTCTTCAGGAAAACAAGAAAAAACTTAAGGTCGAAACGGACAAATATTTTACCCGATTTTGTTAATACGATCAGAAATGTAATTATTGCCGTTACTACATATGCAATAGTTTGTGCATAAACAAACCATTCAATTGAAAAACTACCTTTTAAAATATTTGTATAGAGTAAAACTCCACAAATCACAATCATCAACGAACGGTCGAGAACTGAAATTAAACTATCAGTCCTGAAAAAATGGAGTGCACTGATATTAGATCGGAGATAAAGAGTAAATGAAATCAGAAACTGGTTAAATATTAAAAAATAAAGTAAGTGAAACTGAACTTTATCGTAACCAATAATTAAAGCAACAACAATACAAACAAGAGCATAAAAAAAAGCAAGAACAAATTTTAATCCAACAATATTTGATAAATGCTTGGAAAGAAGAAAATTATGTTGAGCAATATTCCGGTTATTATAATTGGTAATTCCAAGATCAAGTAAAATATTCAGGATCACAGAAAAATTAAAAAGAGCAAAATAAAGTCCAAAATTATGGTCACCTACAATGTTTTGTACAGTACGGTCAATCCCAAAAATATAGAATGGTTTTATTAGAATATTGAGGAAAAGCAGCAATATGAGATTTGTAACAAACTTCCTTTTCAAAATCCTTATTTACATTTTCCGGTTTTAATTACAAGGTTAAAAGTAATAATTTTTTAACCAGACTTTGTACATTTACTGAATAATTGAATTAAAACTGAATATGGTAATCGCTGTAAATACGCGTTTGCTTTTAAAAGGCAAACTGGAAGGGATAGGTTGGTTTTCGCTTGAAACTTTGAAAAGGATTACCAGAGAGCACCCAGAGCATAAGTTTATATTTATTTTTGACCGACCATATAATCCCGATTATATTTTTTCAGAAAATATTATTCCTGTAATTGTATCACCTCCAACAAGGCATCCATTTTTATGGTTTATATGGTTTCAGTTTCAAATACCCAGAATATTGAGAAAATATAATGCTGATGTTTTCCTTTCTCCCGATGGATACCTTTCTCTTCGCACTAAAGTGCCTCAAGTAGCGGTTATTCACGACGTTAACTTTGTTCATCGCCCCGATGATTTGCCCTGGCTAACATCAAAATATTATAACCGCTATTTTCATAAGTTTGCTAAAATAGCAACCCGCATAGCAACTGTTTCTTATTATTCGAAAGAAGATATTACCCGATCTTTTAAAGTTGATTATAACAAAATTGATGTTGTATATGACGGTATTAATCAAATTTTCACACCAACAAATAAAGATGAACAAATAGAAACGCGTAGTAAATATTCTGATGGAAAGAATTACTTCCTGTTTGTTGGTGCACTTCATCCGCGCAAAAATATTTGTGGTTTACTTAAAGCCTTTGATGCTTTTAAAAGTGTCGACAAAAAAGATATTAAATTACTAATAGTTGGCGGCGAAATGTTTAAAACAGGAGAAATCCATCTCACCTATGAAAACATGCGCAATAAAAACGATGTAATTTTTACAGGAAGGATTCATTCTGAAGAATTACATCAGATATTTGGAGCTGCTCTTACCCTTGCTTTTGTTCCATTTTTTGAAGGATTTGGAATTCCCGTTGTTGAAGCAATGAGTGCTGGTGTACCGGTTATTTGTTCAAATACAACTTCGCTGCCCGAGGTTGGGGGTAATGCTGTTTATTATATCGATCCTTATAAAATTGACCAGATAACAGAAGCCATGATTACGATTTCGGAAGATGAAAACCTAAGAAACGATTTTATTGAAAAAGGATTTATTCAGAAATCAAAATTCAGCTGGGATGAAACTGCCAGGAAATTGTGGATGTGTGTTGAACGGGCATTACAATAATTGAAGGACTGAGTGATTGAAGGACTGAGTGATTGAAGGACTGAGTAATTGAAGGACTGAGTAATTGAAGGACTGAGTAATTGAAGGACTGAGTAATTG
>JABMQB010000508.1 GCA_013203525.1 Mariniphaga sp. | reverse complement strand
AACCATGGTTATAATGTGCCCAATCAGTAACTGAACGAAGCCCTGCACCGGCAGCAAAAACATCGGGATGGTTAAACATTGCCATCAGAGTTATAAAACCACCGTATGAACCTCCATACAATCCAATCTTTTCCTGTGAAATATTATATTTTTCGACCAGCATTTTTGCACCATCAACATTATCAGACAAATCCTTTCCTCCCATATAACGGTAAATTCCTGTTCGGCAATCGCTGCCATAACCAGCGCTACCACGGTAATCAATATCCAACACCGTGTAACCATTGTCTACAAGAAAATTATGAAACATATATTCACGGAAATAGCTGCTCCACCATTTATGGGCATTTTGCAAGTATCCTGCTCCATGCACAAATATTACTGCAGGACCATTATTTTCAGGTTTTTCAGGTTGATATATCCGGGCAAAAACTTCGGTTCCATCTTCAGCACTAAAAGAAATAAATTCCGGGATTCGCCAGTCATAACCATTAAATCCTTCTGTTGTAGAATTTGTTAATTGAACCGCTTCAACTCCGGACTTATTTTCCTGTATATATAATTCCCAGGGAGTATTTGCGTCAGAATACCTAAAAGCCAAATATTTTTCATCGGGCGATAAAGTAACTTCATTTCCCCCATCCATAGATGTTATCTGAGTCATCTCACCTCCCCAAACCGGTATCTTATAAAAATGAGATACTCCAGGATGAATTTTGTTTGCAGTGAAATAAAATGATTTTTTATCGTTTGAAATAAATGCATCCGAAACTTCAAATTTACCGGTAGTTAAAGCATTTTTTTCTTTTGTTTCAACATTAACAGCATATAATTGCGAATACCCCGATTCTTCGGAATGAAACCACACTGATTTTCCATCAGGCATCCAGCCAATGTCCCCGGCAGAGTAACTATACCCTCCAATTCCTGGGCCACTAATCCAGGCTTCATCACGCTGACGATCAAGTATCTCAAGTTCTCCAGTTGCCGGATCAAGTAATAAAATCCATCTGTCTTTTTTATCCAGTGATAAAGCAACAACCAATGCCTGGTCTTTTTCATCATTCCAAACCGGGCCAACCAAATTTATTTCACGATCTTTAATCTCTTCATTATCCTTAGGTTTTCGATCTGGATAATCATCCAAATAATCAGGCTGGTCCTTTAATCCGGGAATATTTTCAGTATTTATTTCTATAGTCTTATTATTCTCAACATCGAAAATCCCCATCTCTACCCTTCTTTCCGGGCTGCCAACTTTCGCTCTGGCATTCCTGTCTTCGGTATAGCCCGATTCGGTTACAAAATGAGTTACTGATGTTGACTTTGATCCCTCCGGACTTTGATAAGTTACATAAATAACATAATTTCCTGTAGGTGACAACGAAACCCCACCAAGCCTTTTTTTCCCCAGAGAAATTTGTTCCACTTCTACTGTTTCTTCCCTTTTACGCTGAATTTCGCGGGCATTGCTCATTGCTTCACGATCATTCAAAACCTTAAAAAGATCCATTTGTTGTTGCTCAAGCCAGGAAAGTTTTCCCTTACTTCCATTCCGATCAGGCCGTTCATTCCCAGTAGTAAAGTTGGTTATTTGTTTCATAAATCCGGATTTCAAATCAAACAAAAATAAATTCTGATTCAACATAAATGAAATTTGTGAATCATTTAATACAAACTCAGGAGAAGAAGCTCTTTGTTGCCAGTTTGTAAGTTGTTTTTCTTCACCTTTTTTAATATTTAACAAAAACAGGTTGCCATTCCTTGAATATACTTTCAGGCTTTTATCAGAATTATAACTTTCATCTCTTCCAGGAAGTTGTTGTTCCTGTTTAAGTTCAACTTTTGAAATATTTTTATCTTTTAAAGAATAAGCGTGTAATGAAGCTAAAGTATCCTGATCAGGGTTCCAATTGAAAAAAACAGTTTCACTTTGTTCACACCAAAAAATTCGATCAGGTGCGGTTCCCGCCCATTTCGCAGGATCCTGCATTATTGTTTCAATTGTTAATGTACTTTTATTGTTTTTCTGGATTTGTGCTGAGCTTATAATAAACACAAAGAATAAAGGAATAAGTAATAGCTTTTTCATAGAAATCTGGTTTTAAAATAATGATTTGCCTTTTTTTGATTAGTGGATAAAAATAATGATTTTTTTCAGTAAGCATAAGAATATCGATTCATCTAACGTTGCTAACTTTAAATAATCTTTAGTTTTGTAAAAAATAGAAATATCCATGATTGTTTTCAAATTTGGTGGTGCATCAGTAAAGGATGCAGAATCGGTAAAGAATGTAGGTGAAATTGTAAAAAAATACGATGATAAGTTAGTTGTTGTTATATCGGCAATGGGAAAAACAACAAATTTATTGGAAAAATTAATTAAAGCTTATTTTATTAACGATGAGAATAAATGGGAAATTTTCACTCAATTCAAAAACTATCATTCAGAAATAACTTCTGATTTGTTTGGAGATACAGAACAACCAGATGTTTTAGAATTATATTCTGAGCTTGAAAAAAAGTTAAACAAAAATCCAACAACTGATATCAACTATGAATATGACCAGATAATTTGTTTTGGAGAATTACTTTCAACTACAATTATAAGCCATTATCTGAATTCTATCAACATTAATAATAATTGGATTGATATCCGCAATTGCCTGAAAACAGACAGAAAATACCGTGAAGCAAATGTTGACTGGGGAGAAAGTGAAATCCTTATTAATAATGAATTCAATTTTAATAATTCTCAACGCTATATAACGCAGGGATTTATTGGTTCCGATAAAAACGGAATTTCAACCTCACTTGGAAGAGAAGGGTCTGACTTTACCGGAGCAATTCTGGGGAATATCCTGGATGCTGATTATGTAGCCATATGGAAAGATGTTCCCGGAGTATTAAATGCCGATCCAAAACAAATGGAAGCAACAACAAAACTTGACGAATTATCGTATCGCGAAGCCATTGAAATGTCTCACTCAGGAGCAAAAATTATCCACCCAAAAACCATAAAACCCCTCCATAATAAAAATATTCCTTTACATGTAAAATCATTTTTAAATCCCGATTCGGAAGGAACCATAATCCATCCGGTAAAACACACACTCGATTTATCACCAGTTTATATAATAAAAGAAAATCAAGTGTTAATTACTCTATCTCCCAATGATTTTTCATTTATTGGAGTGGAAGATATTACACAGGTTTTCGACTTGCTTGCAAAAAACCGTTTTAAAATAAACCTCTTTCAGCAATCAGCAATCGACCTGAACCTTGTTGTTGATTATCCCGAAAATGATTTAAATGAAACAATCGAAAAATTAATGTCGCTTTATGAGGTAAAATACAATACCGGGCTCGAATTGGCTACTATAAGGTTTTATAATGATAAAGCAATTACCAACTTCACAAAAGGGAAAAAAGTTTTTATAGAACAAAAAAGCAGGAGAACTGCAAGGTTAATCATTAAAAAGAACTAAGTAACAAAGCAAAATCACACCATTTATAGAATAGAAAATAAATTATTGTAATTTTATCGCACCATAATTGACAAATAAACCAAAACACCTGGAAATGAAAAATAAAAAAGTTCTGCCATTTGCAATCGGATTTGTAGTAATAGCAATTGTTTTAATGGTGGTTGGCAAAAAAGCCGGATGGTTTGGAACCGACTATTCAATTAGCGTAGCCACATCGGTTGTTGAAAGCAAGACTATTACTGAACTTATTACCGCCAATGGTAAAATTCAACCTGAGACTGAAGTAAAAATCAGCCCTGATGTTTCAGGAGAAATAATCGAGTTATATGTTGAAGAAGGGGATGAAGTTGTTATAGGCGACCCCTTATGCATAATAAAACCCGATATGTATATTTCAGCAGTAAATCGTGCCGAAGCAGCGTTAAACTCATCTAAAGCCAGGTTAGCACAGGCAGAAGCCCAACAAATAGAAAGAGAACTGGCATTTAACCGAACCAAACAATTATATGAACTGGAAGCAATTCCGATTTCAGAATTTGAATCTGTTCAGGCAAATTATAAAGTAGCACAAAGTGAGGTTCGAGCTGCTGAATTTTCCATAAAAAGTGCTGAAGCATCAGTATCTGAAGCAAAGGAACAGCTTACAAAAACAAAAATCTTTGCGCCGATCTCAGGAACTATTTCAGCATTAAATGTTGAAAAAGGTGAACGTGTTGTTGGGACTAATATGTATGCCGGGACAGAAATGATGGTTGTTGCTGATCTTGAAAAAATGGAAGTTCAGGTTGAAGTAAATGAAAATGATATTGTAAAAGTAGCAAAATTTGATACTGCACTAATTGAAGTTGATGCATACCTAAACCGGAAATTTAAAGGAGTAGTTACTGAAATAGCCAACTCAGCAAATATTACCGGTTCGGCAACCGACCAGGTTACTAATTTTGATGTGAAAGTATTT
>JABMQB010000507.1 GCA_013203525.1 Mariniphaga sp. | reverse complement strand
CATTGACCAGGATCAGCGAGTCCTCTATTGCTTGAGCCCGCTAACATCAAAATATCTGTCTCGGGCATACCAAGATCAAATAAGATACTCATGGGGCCTGCATGAACAGGAATATTAGCTAATTGATAATACGGACGTAAATAGTTCAATCCAATGGCCTCCTCAATATCTCTATAATTAGGTCTGTTTTTATCTAGAGCATAAGCTGCCCAACCATAAGATCCCTTAAATGATTTCCCATATTTTATAATTAATTGTTTTCTTTCTTCTTTTAATATCTCAATTTCCTTATCAGGAACAGGTTCAATGTTCAATTCCTCTAAATATTTATGCATTTCATTCATTCTTTTATATTTATCAATGATTTCATGAGCTAAATATCTTTCAGCAGTTTCTTTACCTTGTTTATTTATGAAAAGAGCGGTGACAACAGTTTCAAATAATGATCGCCATCGAGCATTGGCTCCATCTGCATATCCATTACGAAGAAGGGTTATAATTTCTCCAACTATCTGACAGGCTTGACAATGTAATCTAGTTAAAATAAATAAAGTAAGATCATTATCTTTAATCACTTTTTTATAATTTCTTTCATTAAAATCTTGTCCAATTTCTATTGCAATAATCCATAACGCTTCCAACATATCCAAAGGCGTTTTCCATATTATATTCAACTTTTTATGATGTCTTGTGTGTATTTTGTTAGTTTCCCTAATCATTTTAGGAATGCCTTTTTTTATGGAGTAATGAATTTCCTTTGCTGTTTCATCAATTGTCTGAGAAAAAGCCTCGGATATAATGCGTGAACGTTCTTTTTCGGTCACATTCACATCTTTAAAACGTAAGCTAATTATCTCTTGAATTTTTTTTGTAATTTCTCGATCCTCACTCATACCCAAATCATGAGACTTAAAGTTTGTAAAACTTCTGAATATTGAGAGAATGTGTGATTTAGTTCAATCAAAAAGTTAATTTACTTTGTAATAAATTATATATTAAATGAACACCCCAAAGAAACTATTAATCTCATGGTCTATTATATATGCTCTAATATTAAGTTTTATTATATATTTTATTTATGGTATATTTATATACCTGTATGGCATTCCAGTGTTTTAATGTGAGGTGTAAGGATGGTTAATGATTATAAGTATACAAAACAAGGAAAAGAAGACATGGATAAATCTGTAGTAGATATGGAAGAAAAAAACAATGTAATCATGCAAAAATCAAATACATTAATGGATGATATAAATAAAGAAGGCAATTTTTATGAAGCATATTCAGATTCAATTTCCACGTTATATGATAATTTGATAGATCAATTTTCTGAAATTAATAATGCTTGGTCTCAAAGATTAGTATTGATCTTAATATGCTATGGTATTTTATTTTTAGTATATAGGTATACATTATTTATGTACTTTATGAATCATCAATTTGAGCCGATTATGTATTTGGTGTTGTTATCGTCTTCTACTTATATAGTAGAAAAAAAAGCTATGACTGAATTAACCAAATGGTCTAATAATAAAATACAGAAATTAAAAAATAATATCAAAAATACCGAAATTAAAGGTACAAATAATATTAGATTATTAAACAATAAAAATCGAATAAATCAATTAATTTCTTCGGTTAAAGAAATTATTGGGGTTACCGCTCTTTTCAGTGGTAAAATTGATCGTTTACTAAATTACATGGAACATCAAAATTTATCGAAACGGATAAAAAATTCTGTTTTGGTATGTAGTAAACGTTATAATTTTATTCTTAATCACATGCAAATAAATGAAATTAGCGAGCCAAGTTTTGATTTAAAAAATGAACATGAACTAAGAATATTTTATCTTAATGAATTTTCAACAATATTTAATATAAATAAAAATATTATAAGTCTATTATACTTTGAGTATATTGGCGACAATGAATTACTAAATATTGAATGGGATAAAATTAAAGAACACTATAACTTGATAGATCTTATGAAAAACTTATATAAACGGAAGTTAATTGTAGATTATTCATTTATGAATGAAAAGATTATAATTCATTTGCTAAATAATTTAAAATCTTTCTCTTTAAGTGAGATAAATAATGCGATATCAAATTATAAACGTTTTAAAGACATCACAGAAATATACATAGAAGGTACTTTTGAAGAAAATATGATTAATGAGTTCTTTTCTTTCAATTATGAATATTTATACGATAAAACCTTTGATTATTACTCTGATAATTATAAACTTGAATTTTATTATAATTTATTAACAAAATATTTGACAATCGTATTTAAAAATTCTCATAAATCTTATGATGATTCAGTAATAAAAACTCTTATTGGATTAATTTCAGCAAAAAAGTATCCATGGCTAATAAAAATATCTTGCATGAAAATAAGTGTTGATAAACGAGCTGCCAATCTAGTATTTATCTATCAACGCTTAAAAGAAAATCGAGATGGCGAGGTAACCTTTTTAGATGCGTTGAATGTTAAAAGCGAATTTGTTCAACGACAAATGTCTGATTATAACCTTGCACGTGAAGAAATGATACTTGATTTACGTGCTGGAAAGTGGATCAACAATACTGAAACTGTTTTAAAAAGAAAAATGGATTATATTAAAAATACGTTAGAGTCCATTGATCATAGCGAGAAACAAATACAATCCATTAAACGCATTTTTTCATCCTATACTAGTGAAAAAACCATTATGCATAGTATTGATTCTAAGACTCTGATTGCATATGTTATAAATGGAAAACATGAACATGGAAAAGGCGGAGTTATGCCACTTATAGATCAACTGAAGGATTATCCCGGTTATTGGTTTAATAATTTTACAACTTCTACAAGAATTGGCATATTACCCCCAAACATGGACTTTCTAACCTTTTCTACCAAATTTGAAAAAGACATAATAAAAATTGTAGATTCTGACGTGGGAAATATTGTGATCCAGAGATTCTCAACTTCCGAATATAATACAAAACAAATAGCACTGGGTACGGGATATGAACCTCCGTGGAAGATAATACGACAGTTAGCATCTGAGCATCTTTCAGAAGACCAACTTAGAATTGTTTTCACTTACGGTGAATTAATTGATGACTCTTTTTTGAATCGCCCAATTGTTGAAATCCTTGGTGAATATATCCATAACAATCATAGAGTAAATGAAGAGTCAGTAAAAGCTACATTATCTAAAACAGATATTCTATCAATAATATTGAATACTTATAAATGTAATAACTTGAGGGAATTTACAGATTATCTAAATAAAAAACAGAATAAAAGCGTTTTAATTAATGAGTTGACCATGATTTTTAGAACTAATTATTCAACATTAGAATTAATAATGATTGAGAAATTAGTTATTGAATTTTTTAATATTCTAGAGGATTATTACCATGCATATGGGGAATTAGAACTCAAAATATAATGAAAAAGATAAGGACAGAGATGTTTTCCGATAATGGATGGACTCCGAGGAAACGACCACGATCGAACTATATCCGCTTTAGATAGTTGACGCAATGCCTGTTCCGT
>JABMQB010000506.1 GCA_013203525.1 Mariniphaga sp. | reverse complement strand
TTTTCAAGCTTCCCTGTATCTGCACAATTTTAACTTTAAAAAATAAATATCATGGCAACAACAAAAAATTACACAAAAAACTACGTAGGAAAAGGTACCCAGGTTAAAGGAATGGAAATTGTAAAAATCACTTTAAAAGTGGAAGAATTATTGAAACACCAGTACGAATTTAATGGCCAGATGCTGGTTACAATGGAAGTGGCAAAAACAAAACAGGCAGACAAATTTGAAAAACCACATACAGTGTATGTAACAACTGTGGAAGAAGTAAAAAAAGCCAAAAAATAGAAGAAATCTTCGCTGATTGGCGGGGGATTTTTTTGTTCGTAAATTAAATACTTCTTAATTTTCAGAATTTAGCTTTAATTTTTTGCTTGTTGATGAATGTATTATATTCAAAATAATAAACAGAATATCAGGTAAAACTTGTATTTTAACAACTTGTAAGTAAAACTATTTTCAATAAAATTAATAGGACATTATTAAATAGAAATGGTTAGATTCCCTATTATAAATAATCTGGTTAATTTTTTACCACCTGTTGTTTTGGCAATATTATTTACATTGGCATTTATTCCATTCCTCCGGCATTATACAAAATTCAAAATGATACTTATTGATTCAGGTGGAAAAATTCTTACTATTGCCAAAATTGTTTAATATTCATTTTTTAATGAATAATGCCATGAAGTTCTAATTCATCATGGACGTTTTTTATATAGTTTTTTATATAATTTGAAAATGAAACATATGGAAAGAAGAAAATTTATAAAGTCAGGTGCTGCAATTGCTGGGGCATGTACATTTGCAAAATCTTCATTACTCGCAGGGATAGGAATACAAGAAGAAGAATCCTGGTTTAACCGCCCAATGCGATGGGCTCAGCTAACACTTGTTGAGAATGACCCGGGTAACTTTGATCCCGATTTCTGGTTAAGTTATTTTAAGCAGATTCATGCTGATGGAACCACACTGAGTGCCGGTGGAGTAGTTGCCTATTATCCTACCGATGTGCCAATGCACCATAGAAGCGCCTGGTTGGGTAACACAGATTCATTTGGATACCTTGTAGATGGTTCCCGTAAAATGAATATGTCAGTAATTGCCCGGACTGATCCTCATGCTACCTGGCAAGATGTTTATGATGCGCATCCAGATTGGATTGCAGTAACTGCTAATGGTGAAAAACGTCGACATTGGGCTAATCCTGAATTATGGGTTACCTGCGCTTTGGGGCCTTACAACTTTGAGTTTATGACTCAGGTGCACAAAGAGATAATGGAACGCTACCAACCGGATGGTATATTTTCCAATCGCTGGGCTGGACATGGAATTTGTTATTGTGAACACTGTAAACGAAATTTCAGGTTATATTCCGGCATGGAATTACCACTGGGTAGAAACCGGTCAGACCCAACCTATATCAAATACACCGATTGGAGTACCAACCGCTTGAAAGAACTTTGGCTTCTTTGGGACAATGTTATTCGGCAACAGAAAGCCACGTCGCGTTTTATCCCAAATGGATTTCCTGACAAGGTAATCACAGGGCAACTGTCTGATATTGTTTTCACAGATCACCAGGCAAGAAATGGAGTAACCATGCCATGGGCAAACGGAAAAGGGGCAAAAGAACTGCGGGCATCCATTGGGATGAAGCCACTTGGTGGAATTTTCAGCGTGGGAGTTGAAGAAAGCTACCGTTGGAAAGATTCTGTGCAGAGTGAGGAGGAAATCAGGATTTGGGTGGCTGAAGGAACAGCTAATGGGATGCGTCCATGGTTTACTAAATTTTCAGGAGTGCTGTATGATAAGCGCTGGCTTGATGTTGTAGATAAAATTTACCAGGAACACTATAGAAACGAACCTTACCTTCGTAATACTGCGCCATTAGCCCGGGTGGGAATGGTGTTTTCAGAACAGTCCGGAAATTACGGAAGAGAAAAATGGCAGCAGAAAAGTGGCGATCATGAATTGGGCATGTATCACGCCCTGATTGAAGCCCGCATCCCTTTTGAAATGGTTAATGACCGCCTGCTTGAACCAGAACATCTGAAGCCTTTCAAGCTACTTGTGTTGCCAAATATTGCAACACTTTCAGATAAACAATGCGAACAATTTCGAAAATTTGTTGAAGGAGGAGGTAATTTACTTGCCACTTTTGAAACATCCTTATATGATATTGATGGTAAAAAACGGCCAGATTTCGGGCTTGCTGACCTTTTTGGAATTTCTTTTGAACAGGAAGTTGAAGGACCAATGCAAAACAGTTATTTAAGGTTAAAAGGTAATCAGGAAACAAATAAGTTTCATCCTGTTTTGAAAGGATTGGAAGATGCTTTTAGAATTATTAATACAATCCATATGGCCAATGTGAAACCTTTGACAAAATTACCAGATCCTGTTACATTGATTCCTTCTTATCCTGATTTGCCTATGGAACATGTATATCCCCGTGTGCCTGATACCGATATTAGGGGGCTTTACCTTAATGATACAGGTAGTGGACGAATAGCCTATTTCCCGGGTGACATTGACCGGACTTTCTGGCAAATTATGAGCAATGACCACGGGAAACTTCTTCAGAATACAATTCGTTGGGCGTTGAATGAAGAACCAATAGTTGACATAAAAGGACCTGGGGTAATTGACGTGGCCGTATGGCGGCAAGAGCGCTCCATGACCGTACACCTGGTAAACCTGACGAATCCGATGATGATGAAAGGCCCCTTCCGGGAGTTTATTCCCGTTAATGCCCAGGTAAGTATTAAAATTCCCCGGGGGGAAAAGGTTGAAAATGTACATCTGCTTATAAGAGGAGAGATTCCAGCATTTAAGATAAAGGAGAATTATGTAATTTTAACGGTATCACAAATATCCGATCATGAGATTGTTGGTATAGATTTGGCTTGATAATTACTAATTCAAATTATTTACATGAAAATAAAATATGGTCCAGTAAAATTCCGGATTTTCAATTTTGTGCCGTGCTGAAATAAGTTGACATAAAAAGACTTATTTATGGGGACATTAAAAGGGAAAACTGCAATTGAAATATTCGTACACATACAGCTTACGTTTACACCTTGAAGAAACCGAAGAAGGATAACCCACGAAATAATCTTTGAAAAAATAAAAGGTCCGTCAAACGCCGGATTTTTTTTAGTCACATTAATAATAATTGATTAAAAAATATTTATTCCGAAGCAAACACGACTTTGTATGTTTTGACCACGTCTTTATATTCAAATCGCACAACAGCTGTTCCGGGTTTCGATTCCGCCTGCGTAATAGCTACTTTTACATTCGGATTGCTTGCAGATGCCGATACAGTTGGTATTTCGGTTATGTTGGACGGAAGTTTATAAGTAGTCTCATAAAGATCAAGACTGGCAATACCGTTGGAATTTGTGGACCTAACCGGAGTGGCCGGCAGATCGATCACCTCTTCGTTGACCTTAATACTTACTGTAGGTGCAATCGGACGAACGATTTTCTTTTTGTCCGAGCTGAATCCCAGTCCGATTAAATCGAAAAGACCGCCCGATTCAAGACCTTCGGCCACAAGGAAAATAGCATGTTTTTCGTCCAAATTGTCAACAAACGATGAAACGTCAATCGTGAATTTTGTTGTTTCCTGCGCAGAATTTGCGGGTACATTTATTTCACCGATTTTTTTGCCTTTCCACGTATCATTGTGCCATGGTCCGTCTAACCAGACGTTGACCTTATATGCGTTTTTTGTCTTTGGTGTAAGGAACAGATTAAATGCTGTTTTGTTCTCAGGTTTGTTCCCTTCGAAGGCCTTCAAACCTTTCTTGTCTTTGTCAAGCCCTCCAAAGCCAAAATACTTGTATCCTATTATGTGACCGTTCTCCACATTTGTAATGGGCATGTTATTATCCCATATATCCCACGAATCCTGTTGGCTTCTGAGGTTGGAAAGATAGCACGCGTATCCCGCGGAGTAATATTGATATGGATCGAGGCCGTAAATGTGGAAGCCTTCCGAAGTTACTTCGGCTCCGGTATATTCTCTTCCCTGGCTATCCTTTGCGGTCCAAATATTATCTTCCGAATACGGGTCATATCCTCTGATAGTAACTTTTCCTCCTTCTGCCACCGGTTTTTCATCCCATTCAATCGTGACCGGGGCTACCATCGGCTGACGCGCATTTCCGAATCCCCTTGGCGCCCTGTGATAGAACGCATACCACTGGTCGTTGATCAACTCGACGCTACCATGCGTATTATGTCCAGTATAACTCGTCTGTAGTGTGGTCCCGTCCTGACCGAGTACCACCGCGCGTGAATCGACAAGAACTCCGCCGCTTTTCCACGGACCCAGCGGAGAGTCGCCGTAGGCGTAACGTAATGCCGAGTTGGTACTGCTTAGTCCATAATCAGGGCCTGAATATCCGCTGTAAACCCATAGATATTTATTACCAATCTTTCGAATAGACGCGGCTTCAAAAAAGTTGAACGAACCAAGATCCTGATCCGGATAGACATTGGGATATACTGTACCTTCCGGGTCTCTGATGACACCGTATCTGGAACTGGCAGGAATAAAATGGTCAATGGCCTGGGTTCCGGGCCTGAGCGAATACATTGTGCTCTGATCCAACTGACCCGCTAACGACCTTTGGAATCCCCAGTATCCGTACGCTCTGAAACCGATCTCATAATCAGGGTCTTTCGGATCTGTGATGTATTCAATAAATACTGCCGGATCGAATCCCATGGTACTTCCGGGTATAGTACTCATTCCGTCGTCAGTCATGTTGATGGGGGTAAAGGAACCGTCCGGACGGCTTCCTTTGGCTACCATCGCTTCTCTGTTCCGACCACGACTGTGCGGGTACAAATAGTATTCCTTTGTGCCGTCTTTTCTTTTCACCTCAACGAGTTCAGGAGCGTACATAACATCCCATTGTCCGCTTATTGGGTATGTAAAAATGGGGCCTTCATCACGCCAGTTGGACAAGTCCTCAACTGGTGCCGACCAGGCCCTGATGTCAGGTCCGCAATAACTTCTATATCTGACATCGTGTGATCCGATAATATAGAAGCGGTATTTCCCCGGGTTGTCGGGATCTTCAAAAACACGTGGCTCTCCGTCGGGCAAATGCTCCCATAACGGCAGATACGGATTACCTGCCCCACGATGGGTGAATTGGGTAAACGTCGGGTCGTTTTTCGACTGATTATTTTGCCCACTTGATTCTTTAATAAAAAACAGAAACATAGCCGCGATTAATATAATTACTTGCGGCCTTTTCAAAACAAATAAAATTTTCCTCATTTTTGATCTTTTTTATTACACTAATACCGAATATATTTTTAAAAAAACCGGGGTACTTTCTGTCGGTTTCACCCGGATGTTGTTAATTTGTTTTTGATGAAAAAACGTACAACAAACACAAAGTTAGAAATTAAAATTAGTTGGTCAAATTAGCATATTATCAAGTTATTTTTGTATTTTAAGGACTTTATTTAAATTGGTTTTTACATAATAATTAGAGTTTTATTGATTATCTGTTATGTTCAGATTCCCCAAAATACAAAACCTGATTAATTTCCTCGCCAACCCCTCGATTCTGGCGATCCTAATTACAGTTGCTATTATCCCTTTTCTTCCGGATTATTCCAAATATAAAGTAAAACTTATTGATTCCGGAGGTAAACCTCCTGATAACACTTATTTATACGAGGATCTTAATAATGACGGGAAAAGTGAAAGAATAATCATCCTGAATAACCCTAAAAGTGTTGTTGCAACAATCATTTATGAAGATTCAAAAATAATTGACCAGTGGAATTATACAGGGGAATATACTCCTATGATTCATCATTTTTTTGGAGATTACGATAATAACGGACTAAAGGAAATGTATGTTTTTACCTGTAAAAACGATTCACTTTTTTTATGGATTACGGAGGTTTTTTCAGGAAAAGAAATACTCACAGAAAGGTTTATTATCAAACATTTCAGGTATGAGGATAATATAGATATTTTTATTCCGGATATACAATTAATCAGGGGCAACAATGAAAATAAAATGGATTTGTTTTTTGTAACCAATAGTGGATTCTCATACCGCTCAAGGAAACTTTTTATTTACAGTATTGAAAAGGACAGCCTGATTTCTACCCTTGAAAGTGCAAGTTGTTTTGATATACCTTTTTTATTTAATATCGATAATGACCAACGGATGGAATTTTTTGGTAGAATTCCAGCCTATGCCAACAGCCCTTCAGATTTTCCATATACGGACAGTTTTGCTTGGATTATAGCTTATGACCACGACCTGAGTTTCTTGTTTGAACCAATTCAGATTGGGACATATCCAGGACGAGTTACCCTTAAACCATATTTCTTTGATGATCGATATTACCTGGTTGCATTATATTCACACTTTGGAAAAAATGATAATTCAAAATTGTTTATTATTACCTTGGATGGACAACTTATTAAACAAATTGAAATAGAATTGGAGGAAGAAGGAGTTAATTTGTTGACAATGCAAGATAATGAAAATAATAAAATTTTGTTGCATTATTCTTCATTGGGAATTCTTAAGGAATACGATTTTAATCTGGATTTAATAAGTTCTCGAAAAATAGTTCAGATTTCTAATTACAAATTTCAAGTTATTGATATTGATAATGATAATATAGTTGAACAAATTGGACATGGAAAGGATCTGCAAAGTTTAGTCATTTTCCGGAGTGATTTTTCACATCCGGTGATTATTCCCTTTTTAGAAGCCAAAGCAGGCCCAGAGATTTCAGTAAAAAGGGATGGTGATAAAAATGAATTGTTTCTGTCTTTTGATAATTACTGGTATCTATACGACTACAAAAAGAATCCAATGTACTATCTTCAGTATTTTGGATACTTGGGTGTCTTTCTTTTGTCATTATTGATAATTTCAATAATAGCCAGAGCACAGCGAATAAAGGCTGAACAGAAATATGAGGATGAACGCCAAATGGCTGCATTACAACTTAGTGCCCTCGATAACCAGCTTAATCCTCATTTTAACCTGAATATCCTAAACTCCATTGGGGCATTGTATGAAACACAGGAAATAAAAAAAGCACAATATTATTTTGGGAAATACAGCAAATTACTTCGGAATTCCATTTTACTTTCAGGCAAAATTGCAATACCGCTTAAGGATGAAATTGAGTTTGTAAAAAACTACCTGGAACTTGAAAGGCTTAGAATGAATTTTTCATTCAATTATACATTTGATGGAGATGAGTCACTTCCCGATATTGAAATTCCTAAAATGCTGATTCATTCATTTGTTGAAAATGCAGTTAAACACGGTATAAAACATTTAAAAGGGGAAGGGCAGATTAGTATACTCAACCCAAATAGGAATTCGAAAAATTGGGTTTAATAATTTGGAAATTATCAGTTAATATATTTTCAAATTCTTTATTTCTCCAAATCTCATTTTCAAAGAAGTTGATAACAGCTATCCTAAAG
>JABMQB010000505.1 GCA_013203525.1 Mariniphaga sp. | reverse complement strand
GCCTAATCCATTCATTTCTTTTTGCCAAATAAAATGAATATTAGCCATACGGGAAATCTTTTTAATTTTCCCAAGCATTTCCATATTTTTCTTTTCAATCAGTGTTTCTTCCAAAATTGCACTTCTGTCGAAATGTTCTTCGATTGCCCGTTTTCCACGGCCTATGATCATAAGAATATCGGTGATTCCCGATTCTACTGCTTCTTCAACAACATACTGAATTACAGGAGTATCTACAATCGGGATCATTTCTTTAGGTTGTGATTTAGTAGCTGGTAGGAAACGTGTTCCGTAACCTGCAGCCGGGATAACAGCTTTTTTTACCATTATTGAGTTACTATATTTGGTTTGATAACTTCTATTTCATTTTTTTTCATTAGTGCCTTTAAATTTTCATACATTTTCTCATTAACGTATGTTCCAATAATAGCACCGCCTGAACCAGTAAATTTTGCGCTGGCACCTACCGACCGTGCCAAATCAACCATTTCAATATTCCCTTTTGAAATGCGCACTGTATTTCGGCGAAGGTCAAAATTCTCATTCATCAGGTCATGCATAACTTGATTCTTCCCTTTTTTCATGGCTTCACTAAATTCGACTGTAATTTGCCCCCAACGTAAAACAGCTTGTAAAACTTTTGGATCGCCAATTTCGAAACGGGCACGAAGGTTATTATGCACTACTTCAGTTCCTTCCGAAAGATTTTTTCTGTAAGCTATATATAAGGGTGGGAAATTTTTTGGGTCAATTTTTTCATAATTACCATAACCCTGTTCATCCATAATATCTTTATCGAAATCCATAAAAACAGGGGTTTCAAAAGCTTGTGCAACCCGGTCTTGTAATCCTGCAGAAATACCCAATTCATTGGTTTCAACCGATAAAACAAGATTTGCAAAAATGGCTTCGGGAATATCAACTTCAAAAAATTCTTTTAAGGCTTTCATTCCTGCAGTAATAATTGCACTCGAACCGGCAAGACCCAACCTTAGCGGAATATTTGATTCGTATCTGATTGTGAAATTTCGTTTGTTGAAATGGATATTATTTTTTTGACAATATTCATAAAATATTTTAATGGTAGCTTTCAAAAGCCGCATTCCACCATAATATCCTGCAAAGTTGATATCATCAACCAACTCATCGATACTATTAAAGTGAGTTATATCGAGGCGTTGAGGCTTTATTTCTAATTCCGGTGTTTCGTAAAGTTGAACCTTTGCAATAAAATTTGAAAAAACAAAGGCTATGGTTTTTCCGTAAAAACCATCCGATGGATTTCCAATTACCGCTGCACGAGGGTATGAATGAGTTTCTATAATCATTTTGTTTTCAAAAAAGTCACAAATTTAAGAATTCCATTTTTTTATGGCACCTAAATTCTTTTTGTTTTCTATATTTTTTGCAGCTGGTGTAAATAAAAACTCTAGCTCATCTGCAAAGTATGCAGTAATTTTATCTCTAACAATTTTAGTGGTGGAGTTTACTAAGCCGTTTTGTTCAGTAAATGCTTCAGGTAAAACAGCAATAGCAGCTGGTAGCCATCTTTCAGGGAATGTACTTTCGAATTTTCCTCCAGACCTGTATGCATCAATTTCCTTCTGAATAATCCGAAGTGATTCAATATCTCCCTCATTTGTATTTGGATGGATTGCACGGCTAATTAATTCTTGTTTTATGGCAGCCATATTGGGTACTATAAATCCAACTGTATATTGATTCTGATTATTGTATAGCATTGCCTGGTCAATAAATTTCGACTTATCAGTTAATGATTCTTCAATTCCTTCGGGGCTGTATTTCTCACCATCGTTTCCAATAAGCAAACTTTTAAACCTTCCTAAAACATAAAGGAATCCGTCCTTGTCTAAATAGCCCATATCCCCTGTATGGAGCCAGCCGTCTTTAATTGTTTCTTTGGTGGCTTGCTCATTTTTCCAATAACCAAGCATCACATTATCGCCTTTTATTACAATCTCACCTTTTTGCCCGGTTGGCATTTCATTTCCGTCTTCATCCAGTATTTTAAGCTCCATATATTCTACAGGACGGCCCGATGACCCGAATTTGATGGCATGTAATGCATTCCCGGAAATAATTGGTGAAGCTTCACTTAATCCGTATCCCTGGCAAACCGGAATACCAATTGCGTAAAAATATTTTTGTAATTCAATATCGAGTAAGGCTGCTCCACCAATAAAAAATAACATTTCTCCACCTAAGCCTTCCCTGATCTTTTTAAATAAAATGGCATCAAAAATCCATAGCAGAGGTTTTAAAAGAAAACGAAATCCTTTACCCCGGTTAAAACCAAGACCATTATGAAGGTATGCTACTTTTAAGGCAAATTTGAAAAGTTTTTCAATTAATGGCCCTTTTTTGCTTATACCTGCATCGATATTTTTCCTGAGATTTTTCGACATTGCCGGGGCGCTCATCATAATTGTTGGTTTTATTTCCCGGATGTTTTTAGGGACATTTCTTAAAGTTTCAAGCCAGGTTTTTCCGATTTTCACTGAAGCAACACTTGCGCCTATATACATAAAACAATAGAGGCATGCTGTGTGGGCAAAGGCATGGTCCCAGGGTAATACGGCCAATGTTTTCCAACTTGGTTCTGCATCCAACAAAGTGTGCCCCTGGGCAACATTTGCCGCATAGTTTAAATGCGACAACATAATACCTTTTGGGTTGGCAGTAGTCCCCGATGTATATGATATATTTGCAAGGTCGTTTGGTTCAATATTCTTCCATATATTTTCAAAATCGCTGTTATTGGTTTTTAGGTATTCTTCCCCTAATTCAATAACCTTTTTATAGTCGATATTAATATCCAGCGGATTTTCTTTTTCATCAATATAGATTATTTTTTCAACTTCGGGTAATTCATTTCTGATTTCTTCAATTTTGTGAGCGTGTTCTTTTGAAACGATGATCATTTTACAGCCCGAATGATCTAACCTGAACTGCAACTCCGAAGCGGTTAATTTTACTGATAGCGGGACATTTATCCCTCCGGCGTAGAGTATTCCCAGTTCGCTGATAATCCATGCATTTTGCCCATCGGAAACCAGGCCTGCACGTTCTCCTTTTTTGAATCCAAGCGACATCAGTCCGGCTCCGAATTTTAAAACTTCTTTCCTTGTATCGGCATAAGTTAATCCAACATATTTATCATCTGTTTTTTCATGCAGGTAAATATTGTCGGCATACTTCTGAACAGAGGTTTCAAATAGTTCTATTATTGTCTTCATAATTCGGGTTCTTTAAGTTTATAACCAAAAATAAGAAATTTTAGGGAAGGAATTGTTGAAACATTGAAAAAGAAAGTTAAGTGGTATTATACTCTAATCATCTTTTTGTTTAAATCCAATTCTTTTCCGGTTCTTAAATTTAGATTCTTCTTGTTTTGATTTTTCCAGTTGTTTTAAATAATTGAAAATTAGTGCAATTTTCTTGTCCTGTTCGATGTCTTTTTTTTCAATCTGTTCCAGTTTTTGCAGAATTTTTTTATGAGTAGAAAGGAGGCTTCGCATTTTTGTAAAAACCCGGATAATTCGGATGTTAACCTGAATGGCGAGGTCGCTGTTTAAAACGCTGGAGAGCATGGCAACACCCTGCTCAGTAAATACAAAAG
>JABMQB010000504.1 GCA_013203525.1 Mariniphaga sp. | reverse complement strand
GATTTTGGAATTTGAAACAATTGGCTTCAACCCCGGAAAATGCATTTTCCATTCCTTTTACCTGTAATAAAGAAAATGTTAATTGTGCCGCTTTTGGAAATATCGCAAAAGGGGAATATGCAATTCATATGGTAAATAATGGAGCTGAATCACAAGCAACAATCAAAGGGATTCCTGCTAGAGTATCTGGTTTTGATGTTTATGTTACTAACTCAGAACAAAATATGGAAAAGATTGGTGAAGCTGGGGTAAATGATGGTATTGTACAATTTACACTTGAACCTGCCGGTTTTACAACAATAATTAGCAAATAATAGAATTAATCCAACTTTATAAAAAATTCAACTTATGAAAAATTATTTTAGATTTTCGGTGTTATTTGTTTTTATTCTTGTATTTACTCAAGTAGTGGTAGCTCAGGAAACCAGGCATTGGTTTCAAGGAGGTTCATTTCGAAGGCCTCAGGTAAATGAAAATGCAAAATTACTTCCACTAATAAGTGTTGATGGAAACAGATTTGTAAATCCTGAGGGTGAAACTGTGTTATTCAGGGGGCTTTCAATTTCTGATCCTGACAAAGTTGAAGTACAGGGGCATTGGAATAAAAACCACTTTGAACAAGTAAAATCAATGGGTGCAATGATGGTTCGTATACCTGTACATCCTGTAGCCTGGCGGGAACGTACTCCGGAAAAATACCTTGAACTGCTTGATCAGGCAGTTGAATGGTGCACAGATCTTGGAATGTATATTATTATCGATTGGCATTCGATAGGAAACCTTGAAATGGAAGTTTTCCAGAATCCTATGTACAATACTTCAAAGAATGAGACATATAATTTCTGGAGAACAATTGCTCAACACTTCAGGGGAAATAATACTGTTGCCTTTTATGAAATTTTTAATGAGCCAACAATATATCGTGGACAGTTAGGTGTAATGACCTGGCCAGAGTGGAAAAAAATTAATGAGAATGTAATTAAAATTATTCGGGCTTGGGATACAGAACCTATTCCGCTTGTAGCTGGTTTTGATTGGGCATATGACTTAACTCCACTTCATATTGATCCGATAAATGCTGAAGGGATAGGATATGTAACACATCCGTACGAAAATAAACGTAGTAAACCATGGGAACCTAAATGGGAAGAGAATTTCGGATTTGCCGCTGATAAATATCCGGTAATAAATACAGAGTTTGGATTAGGTGTAAGGCCTGGGACAGAAATTGACGAAGATTTCTATGGAAACAGAATAATTAAATATTGTGAATCAAAAGGAATTAGCTGGATGTGTTGGGTATTTGATCCTCAGTGGGGTCCACGAATGTTAAGCTCATGGGAAGAAGATACATATGAATTAACAGGCGGTGGCGAATTTTTCAAAAAAGCCATGCATGGAGAATTAGATTTTCAAAAGGAATAATTTTTAATATGAAATTTAAAAAATCAGCTTTCTATTTAGCTGGTTTTCTTGGATTGGTTGTATTGCTTTTTGGATGTAATTCCGGAGCAGATCAGCTTACATGTGGGATTGGCGTTTATCCAGGGAATCCGGCCGAAGATTTTTCTCCTTTTTTGAAAACTGATAAGGAGAATTATCGAAATATAGCGAAACACAGAATTGCATATCATTCATCAGCGTTTGATTATAAATTTAACAGCTCAGTTGGTAACCGATGGAATTATCACCAGTGAAATTCCACACACAGTCTCGCTTTTTACAAATTTAGGAGAGGTAGCTAAAAATGAACGCGAATGGTTGCTAGACCATAATAGGGTAACTGTATTAGATGTTGAAGGTAACAATATTTATGTACAGATTCAATTTGAAGGAGATGTGGAATTGTCGGAAATGGATAAGATTACACTGGTTGGTAGTCTGACTTTTGACGAAGCAAAACCAAAGGGTTGGCAAATTGAATGCCTTGGATCAATGGATGGCGAGAGTTGGGAAGTAATTGAATCATTAAAAGGCTCAGGATTGCCAGGAGAAGAACGGCCAAATCGTTTTGGCATGTTTACTCCTCCACCGCCTCCAGCTGAAGGAGATACTACAAGGCGCCGCCGAAGGGTTAATTCGTTTATGCAAGGTCCATATGGAAGTGGGGCAGATGCACCAAAACCGTCATTTACATTTAATTTTAACAGGAACAGAAGTCCTCAACGAAATATAAACCAGTCATTCGATATTAGTAATTTTCCGTCTTACAAAATTTATAAAATATCGATGAGTGCTCTTTGTGCAGAGACCTTTACATTTACCGATTTTGATTTTTTCAAGGGTGAAACCAAATTGAAAATGGCACCATCGCATCAATTTAAAAGTGCATGGATGAGTGCAGGGTCAGAACAGGAATGGATTGTAGTAGATTTAGGTGTGCCTTCAACATTCGATAGAATAAATTTACATTGGATTAATAAGGCGAAGGCAGGATCTATACAGATTTCTGATGATAATGAAACATGGAGCGATATTGTTGATTTACCTGAATCTGGGGATTTAATTGATGAGATTAGATTGGATAATGAAGCAAAAGGACAATATGTACGTTTATTAATGTCGGAAGCAGCTTCCAATAATCTATATATTTTAAGTGAATTTGAAGTATTAGGGAAAGGTGGATTGGTTCCACATCCTAAAAAAAGTCCAAATATTTCAACAGGTAGAATGGATCTGATTGGAGGCAACTGGAAGATTCAGCGAGCTTCCGAGGTGAATTCCAGTGGCGAAATTATATCAAAATCCGGTTTTGATAGTGATGATTGGATTGTAGCAACTGTTCCGGGAACTGCTTTGGTGAGTTATTGGAATGCGGGTGCACTGCCGAATCCTGACTACAGCGATAATCAATTGATGATTTCAGAATCCTTTTTTAATTCTGATTTTTGGTACCAAAATGAATTCGAGGTTCCAATTAATTTCGGTGGTGGACGCATGTTCTTAAATTTTGATGGTATAAATTGGAAGGCTGATATTTTTGTAAACGGTGTAAAAACCGGTCGTATTGACGGAGCATTTATTCGTGGAAAATTTGATGTTACTGATTTGATTCATCCAGGCAAAAAAAATGCAATTGCTGTTCGAATTATTAAAAATGAAAATATTGGTGTAATTAAAGAACAAACAGCAATCAGCCCCGATAAAAATGGTGGAATTCTTGGTGGAGATAATCCAACTTATCATGCATCAGTTGGTTGGGACTGGATTCCAACAATCAGGGGAAGGAATATTGGTATTTGGAATGATGTATTTTTATCAACCTCAAGTTCAGTTACAATTGAAGATCCTTTTATTACAACAGATCTTGATTTGCCCGATACAACAGTTGCTGATATTAATATAGAAGTTTCTTTAAAAAATCATATTGCTGAAGCAATTACCGGAACATTGTATGGAAAATATGGCGATATAATATTTGAAGAAAAAGTATTGCTGGACCCTTCAGAATTAAAAGTGATTAAGTTGAATTCTGAAACACATCCAGAATTACATTTTAAAGATCCAAAACTGTGGTGGCCAAAGGGATATGGCGAACCTAACCTTTATGATGTTGAATTAGTATTTAAATCAGATGAAGGTTTTAAATCGAATGTCAAAAAATTCAAATCAGGTGTTCGTGAAATGGCATTTAATGAAGACGATCAGATTTTAAGTATATATATAAATGGCAGGCGTTTTATTGGCAGAGGAGGTAACTGGGGTTTTCCTGAATCGAATCTGAATTACCGCGGACGTGAATATGATATTGCTGTTGGGCTTCATGCCGATATGAATTTTATAATGATTCGGAACTGGGTTGGGCAAATTGGAGATGATGAGTTTTATGAGGCCTGCGACCGTCATGGAATAATGATATGGCAGGATTTCTGGCTGGCAAATCCGGTTGATGGTCCAAATC
>JABMQB010000048.1 GCA_013203525.1 Mariniphaga sp. | reverse complement strand
TTTTGGATTACCCGCTGAACAATACGCCATTCAAACCGGAACCCATCCTGCTGTTACAACCAATAAAAATTGCGATAATTTCAGGCGGCAAATAAAATCTCTGGGTTTAAGTTACGATTGGGACAGGGAAATTAACACAACCGACCCAAAATATTTTAAATGGACCCAATGGATTTTTTCTAAACTATATAATACCTGGTTTGATAAAGAATTAATGAAAGGACGTTCCATTAATGAATTGCCCATCCCAAAAGAAGTTGAAGCTAAAGGGAAAGTTGTTGTCAGGGAATTTATTGATAAAAACAGGTTGGCCTATTACGATAAAGCACAGGTATGGTGGTGCAACAATTGTAAAATTGTTTGTGCTAATGAGGAAGTGTTGACTGATGGTAATCATGAAAAGTGTGGGCATACAGTAGTAAGGAAAAATTTAAAACAGTGGTTACTTCGCATTCCGCATTATGCTGAAAGGCTTTTATCTGGGTTGGATAATCTTGATTGGCCTGCTGGTGTCAAAGACATGCAAAAAAACTGGATTGGGAAATCTACCGGTGCCGAAGTAGATTTTAAAATTGATAGTTTAAAGGAGAAACTTCGGGTTTATACAACCCGGCCTGATACACTTTTTGGTGCTACTTATATGGTAATTGCTCCCGAGCATGAGTTGGTGGATTCAATTACGATTGATAGTAAAAAAGAAGAAGTTGAAATATATATAAGAGCAGCTGCCCTTAAATCGGATTTGGATCGAACTGATTTAGCAAAAGGGAAAACAGGTGTTTTTACGGGAAGGTATGCTGTCAATCCGGTTAATGGAGAGAAGATTCCAATATGGGTAGCTGATTATGTTTTAATGGGTTATGGCACAGGCGCAATTATGGCGGTACCGGCACACGATACCCGTGACTTTGAATTTGCTAAAACATTTGGAATTCAGATAACCTGTATTCTTGATCCTGAAGGTTTATCGCAGGAAGATAGGGAATTGGTTTTAGCAGGGAAAAAGTGTTGGACGGAAGACGGTAATTATGTCAACTCATTGAGTACAATTACTGGTATAGATATAAATGGGCTTAACAAAGAAAAGGGTATTAAAAAAATAACAGACTGGCTTGAAGAAAAAGGGCTAGGTAATGCATCTGTAAATTATAAAATGCGAGATTGGCTTTTTAGTCGCCAACGGTATTGGGGAGAACCATTTCCAGTTATTCACTGGGAAGACGGTGATGTTTCTGTTTTGGATGAAAATGATTTACCTCTTAAATTACCTGAATTGGAAGAATATACTCCTGGCGATTCGGGTGAATCCCCCCTGGCAAACTCTACCGATTGGTTACATGTAGTTGATGTTAGCGGAAGAAAAGGTATCCGTGAAACCAACACAATGCCGCAATGGGCTGGTTCATGTTGGTACTATTTACGTTATATCGATCCAACAAATGATGATAAAATATTTGATCCGGAAAAAGAAAAATACTGGATGCCTATCGACCTTTATATTGGTGGAGCAGAACACGCTGTACTTCACTTGTTATATTCAAGGTTCTGGCATAAAGTACTTTTCGACCTCGGAATAGTTTCAACCGATGAACCATATCAGAAATTGTTTAACCAGGGAATGATACTGGCATTTGCTTATGAAACTTCAACCGGAGCAAAAGTTGCATCCGATTTAGTAGAAGAAAAGGAAGGAAAATTCTTTCACACCGAAACGGGGGAGGAGTTTAAACAGATTGTGGCTAAAATGTCAAAATCATTAAAGAATGTAATTAATCCCGATGATGTGGTTAATAGTTACGGTGCTGATTCGTTACGTTTGTACGAAATGTTTATGGGGCCACTTGAAGAACGTAAACCTTGGGCTGAAAATGGTGTAAAGGGTGTGTTCAATTTTCTGAACCGTGTTTATCGTTTTTTTGCCGATTTAAAAAACATTACCGAAGGAGAAGAAAACAAGGAAGTTGCCAAGTTATTGCATCAAACCATTCAGAAAGTTGGATATGATATTGAAAACCTGAAGTTTAATACGGGTATTTCGGCATTAATGATTTTTAATAATTTGGCAATCAAAAAAGGTAAAGTCACAAAACAATCAGCTGAAATTTTTGCAAAAATACTTTCACCATATGCACCACATTTGGGTGAAGAATTATGGAACTTGTATGGAAATAATAATACATTAGCCTATGAGTTTTGGCCGGAAGTCGATGAGAGTTTACTGGTGGAAGATTCGTATGAATACCCGGTTTCATTTAACGGTAAAATGCGGTTTAAGCTTGAATTGCCACTTGATGCTGAAAGAGAACAGGTTGAAAAAATTATTCTTGGGCATGAAAGTTCACAACGGTGGTTGGATGGAAAAACTCCTCGAAAAATAATATTTGTACCAAAGAAAATTATTAATGTTGTTGTTTAGCAATAGTAGTTTGTGTTCAAGAATAATATTAAGGTTATTGTTTTCGTTGTATAGAAATATAATTCCTGAGGGTTGTCTTATTTTTGTAAAGAATTAGCAATTGGATATTGTTGCTGCGAAGAGAATATTGAAAATTATCTGGAGAGATAAATCTAAATTATAACATGAAATTCTGAATTAGACTATGATCAAAAAAAATCTGGCTGAGATATTTCTTATTCTTTTTACCCTGATTGTTTTTATAATTGTATTTAACTTGCCAGAACCCATTGAAGAAATTTTTGAAGAGGAAATAATTCCTGATCCGGTATTAAAGTTCGGATTGCCAATAGATTCATTTTATATTTCTGAGGGAACAATAAAAAGAAACCAAAACCTTAGTGAGATATTAACGGAATATGATGTTGATATGGTTACTATCGACAGGCTTGCACGCTCTTCAAGGGATACTTTTGATGTCAGAAAAATCAGGACAGGCCAGAAATATTTTCTCTTTCAAACTGCTGATTCATTAAAAAAGCCTGAGTATTTCGTTTATGAAAATTCAAAAACCAATTACGTTGTATTTGAACTGAATGATAGCCTGAAAACATATAATGGTTTTAAGGAAGTAGAAGTTCAGCAAAAAAGGACAAGTGGGATTATTGAATATTCGCTATATCAATCGATTGAAGATGGAGGTGAAAATCCTGTTTTATCGGATGAAATGTCAAAGATTTATGCCTGGACAATTGATTTCTTTGGAATTCAAAAAGGTGATAGGTATCGAATACTATACGATGAACAATTTGTTGATGGAGAACCTATAGGAATTGGTGAAATACATGCGGCACAATTTCAACATATGGGAAAAGATTTTTATAGTTTTCGATATATTCAAGTTGAAGATCCTGATTATTTTGATGAAGAGGGTAAAAACCTACGCAAAGCATTTCTTAAGGCACCATTAAACTATTCTTACAGGATCAGTGGCCGTTTTTCCTACAGCCGTATGCATCCGATTTTACGTTATTGGCGACCACATTTGGGAGTAGATTATGCTGCACCCAGAGGAACTCCAGTAGTTAGTATTGGTGATGGAACTGTGATTTCAAAAGCATACCAAAATGGTGGCGGTGGAAATTATTTAAGAATACGTCATAATTCGGTTTACACAACAACCTACATGCATCTTTCAGGGTATGCAAAAGGAATTGCAACGGGTGTTCATGTAAATCAGGGTGATGTTATAGGATATGTGGGAGCTACAGGTCTGGCTTCTGGTCCTCATCTCGATTTCAGAGTTACAAAAAACGGGCAGGCAGTTGATCCATTAAAAGTGGAAGCCCCACCGGGCGATTCAATTCGAAATGAAAAACTGGATGAATATTTTATTTTAAAAGATTCTCTTTTGCTTGATTTGATGCAGATTGAATGGGAAGAATTTTAAAATTCTTTAAAAAAAATGGCCACCCAAAAAATCAGGCGACCATTTTCAGATATTAATCCAACTTAAACTATATTTTTTGCCAGAGTTTTTGCATTTCTTCCAGCGTTTTTCCTTTTGTTTCAGGAACCATTTTCCATACAAAAATTAAGGATAATACACTCATTATTCCATAAAAGAAATAGGTTCCGCCACTACTTAATTCCATCATTGCAGGATAGGTTGAAGAAATAAAGAAGTTTGCCGCCCATTGAGCAGCAACAGCAATTGCAACTGCTTTCCCTCTGATTTTATTTGGAAATATTTCAGAGATTAGTACCCAGCAAATCGGTCCCCACGACATCATAAATGAAGCAGTGTAAATAATAATGAATATCAGTGTGCCAATACCAATAATTTCCATAAAGGCTAAGGTTCCAATGGCAAACATGCCAATAGCCATTCCAATTGAACCAACTATTAATAAAGGTTTTCTTCCCCATTTATCAACAGTCATTATGGCAATTACAGTAAAAATTACGTTTACCAATCCCATAAAAACTGTTTGCATCATCGATGCATCTTTACCTGCACCCATACTTTCAAAAATCCGGGGAGCATAATAAAGTGCTACATTAATACCAACAAATTGTTGAAATACGGATAGTAAAATTCCAATGATGATTATAATTTTCCCATAGGAGAATAATTTTCCTGACGATTTCTCAACAGTTGTTTTAATATCAATAAGGATGATCTTTGCTTCCTCAATTCCATTGATTCTGGTTAATATGTTTAGCGCTTTTTTATCCTTATGATTTAAAGCAAGGTAACGTGGAGTCTCCGGAACAAAAAATAAAAGAAATCCAAAAAATCCTGCAGGTATTGCTTCAGAAGTAAACATCCTTCTCCAGCCAATGTTATCAATCCATTCAATTGGTTGGCCTTTTGCGATTCCCCAGTTAACAAAATAAACCACCAACATCCCGAAAATAATAGCAAACTGATTTAATGAAACTAATCGGCCACGAATATCCGCAGGCGCAATTTCTCCAATATACATAGGGCAAACAGCCGAAGCAAGTCCTACTCCAATTCCCCCAATAATCCGGTAAAAATTGAACATGTATAAAAGTCCCATTGTTGGTTCACCTTTTGTAAAGAACAAAAATTCGGGATTTCCCGAACCCAAAGCTGATAAAAAGAAAAGTCCAGCTGCAATAAAAAGTGTTTTCTTCCTTCCGAATTTAGAAGACATAATCCCGGAAATAATACCACCAATTATACAGCCAACCAGAGCGCTGGAAATTGTTGCTCCATGCGCCCAGGAGCTGAGTCCCAGTCCGTTGATCAGATAAGCCTGGATCGATTTCTCGGCACCTGAAATTACTGCTGTATCGTAACCAAACAGCAATCCTCCCAAGGTAGCAACCAGTGTAATTCCTACTATGTATAATGAATTACGGCCTTTCATATTATTAAATATACCAATTGATTAATTGCTCAAGTAATTCCTGTTTACCGCTAATTTGTTTTGGTTCACCAACCTCTTTAGCTATAGTATACATATCTTCCAATGAGAGTTTTCCTGCTTCAAATTCAGCACCCTTAGCCGCATCGAATGATGCATACCTGTTTTTCCTCATTGATAGATAATCAGAGTCTGTTAGAATTTTGTCGGCAATTACTAATCCGCGGGCAAATACATCCATTCCTGATACATGGGCAATAAATATATCTTCCAGGTCGGTAGAATTACGACGTGTTTTTGCATCGAAATTGATACCACCATTTGTAAAACCACCGGTCTGTACAATTTCAAGCATCGCTTCAGCTATTTCATAAATATTAGTCGGGAATTCATCGGTATCCCAACCATTCTGGTAATCGCCTTTGTTTGCATCTATTGAACCCAATAAACTTGCATCGGTTGCCATTCGTAAATCATGCGCAAAAGTATGACCAGCAAGTGTTGCGTGGTTTACTTCAATATTCAGTTTAAAATCATTCTCCAATCCATTGGCTTTTAAAAATCCAATTACGGTTTGAGAATCATGGTCGTATTGATGTTTTGTAGGTTCCATCGGTTTAGGTTCAATTAAGAATGTTCCGGTAAATCCTTGTTTGCGTCCGTAATCGCGGGCCATCCGCAGGAATTGCCCCATATGTTCCAATTCGCGTTTTGTATCGGTGTTATGCAAACTCATATATCCTTCACGACCACCCCAGAATACGTAATTTGTTCCGCCCAGGGCAATAGTAGCATCAATAGCATTTTTAATTTGAACTGAAGCATTGGCCACCACATTAAAATCAGGATTAGTTGAAGCGCCGTTCATATATTTTGGGTCTGAAAAAACATTGGCAGTACCCCATAACAACTTAACACCTGAAGCTTCTTGTTTTGCCTTAGCAATTTCAACTATTTTTTCAAGACGTTTTTCAATCTCAAAAACAGATCCGTCACCAACAACGTCGGTATCGTGGAAACAATAATGTGGAATTCCTATTTTAGTTATAAATTCAAATGCAGCATCCATCCGTTCTTTGGCAGCATCCATTACATCGTCAGATCCATCCCATGGGAAAATTTGTGTTCCCGGTCCAAATGGATCGCCACCTGTTCCACAGAAGGTATGCCAGTAAGCAACTGCAAACCGTAAGTGTTCCTTCATTGTTTTTCCGGCAACTACTTTGTTTTCATCGTACCACTTAAATGCTAGTGGGTTTCTTGAGTCCGGACCTTCAAATTTGATTTTGTCGATACCCGGAAAATACTCTTTGTTTCCTATTAATACACTCATGATTATTATTTTTAGTAATTGTTATATTTTAGTAATTAGTCTATTATTCTGTTTAATTCTGAAAGCCATACGAAATAAGCATCTTCATATTCAGTTTTGTCAGACAGATTTGGTTCAATCGTTTCTAATTTTTTAAGATTTGAAAAAGCTTCACTAACTGATCCGTAAAATCCTGAACCAATTCCGGCACCTCTTGCCGCACCAATTGATCCATCGGTATTATATAATTCGATGGTTGCTCCTGTAATTCCTGCCAGGGTTTCCCTGAAAACAGGGCTAAGAAACATATTTGCTTTTCCGGCCCTGATTACTTTTGCCTCAATTCCTATGTCTTTCATAATATCCATTCCATATTTGAAAGAAAAAACAATTCCTTCCTGAGCAGCCCTGAAAAGATGGGCATCGGAATGTACATTAAAACTTAGCCCAGAAATATATGCTCCCGGATTTTTATTTTTTAAAACGCGCTCAGCTCCATTACCAAAAGGTAAAACTGATAATCCTTCTGAACCAATTTTAACGGTTTGAGTCAACCGGTTCATATCATCGTACGAGATTTTATTTCCGATGTTTTTATTTAACCACGAATTAAGTATTCCGGTTCCGTTAATACATAATAATACACCTAACCTATTTTGATCATTTGTATGATTTACATGTGCGAATGTATTTACCCTTGAAAATGGATCAAATTTTATTTCATCGCTAACGCCATAAACTACACCGGAAGTTCCAGCTGTTGTTGCAATTTCACCCGGATTTAAAACATTTAATGAAAGGGCATTATTGGGTTGGTCGCCAGCACGGTAACTTATTTTGGTGCCGGCTGCAAGTCCTAATTCTTTAGCTGCAGTTTTGCTAACCTTGCCCTGAACTGCAAAAGTTGGGACGATTTCTGGAATAAAACTTTCATTTATTCCATATTCATCCAGTATAAGTTTTGCAACGTTATTTTCGTTAAAATTCCACATGATTCCTTCCGAAAGCCCACTTGCGGTTGTTTTTATTTCACCGCTCATTTTCATGGCAATATAGTCGCCGGGAAGCATTATTTTGTAAATCTTTTCATAAACATCTGGTTCATTATCTTTTACCCACTTT
>JABMQB010000503.1 GCA_013203525.1 Mariniphaga sp. | reverse complement strand
GGGATATAATTCTGAAAATTTTCTTGAACTGGCAAATATCTGTGAACGTATTTCTTTGATAAAGAGCGAAGAATGGCTACCCTATTATTATGGTGCATACGCATATATTAATATGAGTTTTATAGAAACAAAAACAAGCAAAAAATCGGAGTATTGCAAAAAGGCAAAAATCCTTGCTGACAAAGTTAAGGAATTAATACCGAATGATTCCGAATCGGATGTTCTTGAAGCCTTGCTTTGTTATGCTTTAATGGAAATAACACCCATGGTAAACGGTCCTATCTATTTACCCCGCTCTAAAAAAGCCCTGGAAACAGCTAAAAAGAAAAATCCGGATAATCCAAGAATTTACTACCTGGAAGGTAAATCAACCATGTTCATGCCTGCGTTTATGGGAGGCGGAAAAGATGTTGCATTGCCTCTTTTCCAAAAAGCAATTCAATTATTTGATCAATTCATCCCTGAATCCAATATCCATCCTTCATGGGGGAAAAATGATTCAGCCAAACTTTTGGAAGATTGTAAAAATGCAACTGAATAGTTCTTTTATTTAAAGATAGGAATTCGTAGTTTTAATCAGTGTTAAAATATGACGAAAAATTTCTTTAAAAAATATTATAAAAAGATACTGGGATTTTTAATTGCGCCCATTTCGATAGGATTGATTATTGTTCTAATGACCTACCCGAAGGGGATATTTCAGATTGAAATTCTATCCTATGTAATTATATATTCCTATTCTATAGGAATTCCATTTATGTTGGTCTCCGAATTAATTGAATTGTACCTAGAAAAACGTATTCGTTGGCTCGATCAGCCTCTAAAACGTTTTATATTAACTGCTTTGCTGGAAATCTCATGGGCACTTTTGTTAGTTCTTCTAATTCATTATTTATTCTTTTTCAAAATCAGGGGCGATGAAATAGAGGTTATTTATGAAAGAACGATTAACGCTATAATCTATGCCACATTTTTTATTACACTTAGTGTTCTCACAAAAAACACAATTATTTTCTTACGTAACTGGAGGCAGTCGGCTATTAACGAAGAAAAATTAAAAAGAGAAATTCTTACTGTTGAGTTTGAAGCTTTAAAAAATCAGGTCAATCCGCATTTTTTATTTAATAACCTGACAGCACTTACTTCGCTGGTGTATAAAGATCAGGATAAAGCGGCTATGTTTATTAACCAGCTTGCTGAAGTGTATCGTTATATCCTTGAATTTGGCAGTGATGAAGTAGTTTCACTGGAAGTCGAAAAAAAACTACTTGAAAACTTTTTTTACCTATATAATATCAGGTACGAAGACGGATTAATATTAAATATTGATATTCCCAACCTTGATAATAAATATGTTATACCAATGGCTTTACAGATTTTACTCGAAAATGCCATAAAACACAATACGTTTTCAACTGAAAAACCATTAAGTATAATTATTAAAACTGAAGGAAATTATATTTCTGTATGGAATAACCTTCAACTAAAATCTTCGGTTCAACACTCAGGTAAACTTGGATTAAAAAACATTCAATCGAGATATAAATATTTTACCAATAAAGAAGTTATTATTAAAAAAACTGAAGAATATTTCCTGGTTAAAATCCCTGTTTTAAACAAAAAACCATGATAAATGCAATAATTATTGAAGATGAAAAACCGGCAGTGGAACACCTGCAAAAATTGATCAATACATCGGGTTATAAGATCAGAATTACCAGAGTTCTGAATTCCGTAAAGATGGCTACTAATTGGTTTAACAACAATCCACACCCCGACCTGGTATTTATGGATATTCAGTTATCGGATGGATTAAGTTTTGAAATTTTTAATTATGTACAATTAACCTGCCCTGTCATTTTTACAACTGCCTATGAAGAATATGCCATAAAAGCCTTTAAAGTAAACAGCATCGATTACTTACTAAAACCTGTTAGCAATGAATCACTTACTTTTGCAATCGATAAGTTTCTGAAACAAACGGGACTAAAGCTAAATATTTATGGCGATTTATTTAATTATCAGGTTGGACAAGTAATGCAATTGCTCACAAAAAAATTTAAATCAAGGTTTGTGGTTAATACCGGGATTCATATCCGATCAATCGAAACAGATAAGATCAACTGTTTTTACAGCCTGGAAAAAGCCACTTTCCTTCAGGATATTAATGGGAATTCATATGATATTAATTATTCACTGGAACAACTTGAAAAATTAACTGATCCCGATATATTTTTCAGGATAAACAGAAAATACGTAATTAGCAGAAATGCTATATCCGATATTATTTCATTTTCAGCAAACAAATTAAAAATGAAAATAAACAATATAAATGATGATGATACTTTTATAAGCCGAAGCAGATTAAAAGATTTCAGAGAATGGCTCGAAAAATAAATTCTTCTAAACAGGATTCAGAATATCTATCAATTAATTTCGTTTTTTTATACATTTGGCACAAAAACCATAAAAAGAATGAATAATAAAGTTTTACGATTTGTATTGGTTTTACTGACAACCTCCTTTGGTATTACCCTTAATGGGCAACCCCTTGAAAATGGTGAAAAACGTCCAAAACTGGTTGTTGGGATTATTGTAGAAAATATGCGACCCGATTATATCGACCGCTATTGGGATAAATTCCAGGACGATGGATTTAAAAAACTTTACAATGAAGGAGTAGTTTGTACAAACTTTAAAATAGAACAGCATATACAAAGTTATGCAACCGGAACCGCTACCTTATTTACAGGTGTTTATCCTGCAAGTCATGGTATTATAAGTCCGGATTGGTATGATAGGGTTACTTCAAAAGAAGTTAATTGTGTTGAAGATGATTATTACTTCACAGTAGGTGCTGATACAGAATCAGGAAATGCATCTGCAACAAAATTAACAGCAAATACTCTTAGCGATAACCTGAAAGTATTCACCCAGGGAAAATCAAAAGTTTTTAGTGTGGCTTTAAATACTTCTACCGCTGTTCTTTCTGCCGGCCATGCAGCTGATGGAGCCTACTGGTTAGATGAAGAATCGGGACGAATGATTTCAAGTTCGTATTATATTAATACTTTTCCCGATTGGGTCAGAATTTTTAATTCAAATAACTACACCGATAAATATGCACACAGAAACTGGACAACACTTTTACCTCTAATATCATACGAAGGAAATATTGAAGATGATTACCTTTTTGAAAAAGGTTATTTTGAAGAATTTAAAACATTCCCCCATGTAGTCAACAAGTATGTCAAAAGAATGGAGAATTACCGCCCCATAAAAACTGTTCCCTGGGGAAATCAAATTATTTCTGATTTTGTTTCTGAACTTTTGGAAAATGAAAAAGTTAGCGATGATGAAAATACTGATTTTTTATCTGTTGCCTTTTCTTCTATGGACTATGAAAACGGTTCATTTGGCCCGGTTTCAATCGAGATGGAAGATACATACCTTCGCCTCGATCAGCATATTGCTTCTTTATTATCGACAATTGAAACAAAGTTTGGCAATGAAAATGTCCTGGTTTTCCTCACATCTAATACTTCCGCATCCTATCCGGTCGATTATTTAAAGGAAGAATTTAACCTGGCTGTAGGAAGTTTTTCACCCGAAAGTGCATTTGCGCTTCTCACATCGTTACTAAATATTACATACGGAGAAGAAAAATGGATTGAAAATATTTCGGGGCAACAGGTTTATTTTGATCATAAACTAATTGAAAACAGCAAGGTTGATAAAGAAGAAATGATCGAAACCGCTGCAACATTTATTAACCAGTTCGAAGGAGTAAAAATTACAATTCCTGCACATGATTTGGAAAGAGGTGCTTCGGGACCTAATATCCAGGCACATATTTATAACTCCTATAATAAAAAACGATCGGGTGATTTTTTATATGCATTGGAAGAAGGTTGGCAACCTACATATAAATTTGAAAAAGTAAATTATACCGACCAAACCCACATCCCTTTGGTTTTTTACGGAAATGGGACAAAAAAACAAGTAATTAAAGAACGGTATAACGCTGCTGACCTTGTACCCACATTAGCTGAATTAATTGGAATCCCCCCACCAGACCGATCGGCAGGTAAAATAATTAAGGGAATACACTAATTATTTTCTGTGCTTCCTTTTAATTCCTGAAGATGAAATCAGTACCTGCGATTCATCATTTAAAAGAGTATCAGCTTTCAAGTCCTTTTTATGTTTCATTTTTACGGTTAATACTGTATCGTTTTTAACGCTAAAATCAGTTAAGAAAGACTTATATG
This sequence comes from Mariniphaga sp., assembly GCA_013203525.1. GTDB lineage: Bacteria > Bacteroidota > Bacteroidia > Bacteroidales > Prolixibacteraceae > JABMQB01. Next base: position 1,675 of record JABMQB010000503.1, on the reverse strand, counting down.
CATTTTCATAAAAAGTAAGCTGCACATCACCGGCATTTAATGTCAATTTAAAATATCCTGTATTATCTGAGATCGTACCTATTCCCGATATTTCATCGAGAATATTTACTTCTTTTACATACTCTCCAGATTTAGAGTTTACCACATACCCATCAATTGATATTCGTTGAGCGTAAATCCGGGGTGTTAATAAAATTCCGGCTAAAAAAAATGCTGTTAATAATTTAAAGGTGGTCATTGTTTAATGTTTTCAAAATGGCTAATAATATTGTTTCTGTTTTTTCCGCTCATGCGGAATTTGTTATGGCTTTAAAATACTGACAATAAACAAATGCCAATGGTTGCTTTTATAACGGTTTTTTTTGAAAAATTAATATTTAAATACAATATTTAATTGAAATGTTAACTTAATATTAAGTATATGCTCACCAACATATTAGAAAAACATTAAGTTAAATGGGTTACAACCACTGTAATAAAGGAAAATTTCTTTAATAACGCTGTGTTATGTTTAAAAACAGATGATTCACTGTAAAAACTCGTGTAATAAATACTTCCATACTGCTATTTTTAAACAATATCATAATTAAAAGCAAATAAATATTTTATCGATCCTGCCTTAATTGGCGTACTTTTTACAAATAAAGAAACAACAATCAACTAATATTTAAATAACCAATTTTTAATAACAGATTTAAATGAACCCAATTCAATCTCTTGTAAAAGACCTGGCTGAAAAACACGGTAGGAAAAGAGAAAGCCTCTTACCTATCATGCAAGGTGTGGTTGCAAAGGAAAATTACCTTTCGGAGTATGCAATGGTAGAAATTGCACGGGAAATAGATATCTCGGCTTCAGAGGTATATGGTACCGCTACCTTTTATTCGTTTCTTGAAACCAAAAAAATGGGTAAATACGTGATTCGTGTTTGCCGGACCATTACTTGTGCAATGAAAGGAAAAAATCAGGTATTGCTAACTATTCAGAATATGTTAAAAATCAAGTTAAGCGAAACTACGCCTGACAAAAAATTCACTCTTCTGGAAACCAACTGCCTTGGATGGTGCCATAAAGCTCCGGCTATGTTAATTAACAATGATGTGTACACCGAACTTACACCTGAAAAAATCAGGGATATATTATCGATGTATATGAAAGAAAATCATGAAAATTAAAAGGAGGTAAAAATGGCAAATTCATATTTATTAAAACGTGCGGATTTTATTTTCAGGAATGAAAACGACTGGGAAAAAATCCTGAGTAATTCAATAAAGAAAAAACCCGCTGATTTAATCAACGAATTAATTAGTTCGGAACTTAAAGGACGTGGTGGTGCTGGTTTCCCAACAGGATTAAAATGGAAACTTGCTGCTGAAGCCAAATCAGATGTTAAATATATTATTTGTAATGCCGATGAAGGTGAGCCAGGTACATTTAAAGACCGGGAAATACTTTCGAAAGTACCTTATAAAGTATTAACAGCAATGGCAGTTTGTGGTTTTATTACCGGCGCAAAAAAAGGATACATCTATCTACGTGGAGAATACAAATTCCTGGAAGAAGAACTAAAAAAAGCAATCGACGAGTTTGAATACTATTGCAAGGAAATTAAACTCGATTTTAAGATTGAAATTTTCATGGGGAGTGGAGCCTACATCTGTGGTGAAGAAACAGC
>JABMQB010000502.1 GCA_013203525.1 Mariniphaga sp. | reverse complement strand
GACGGGCAGATATTTGTTTATGATAAAGATTTAAATGAAATCAATCGGATCAATCTTCCTGAGCGTCCAATATCAATTACTTTTGGAGGAAAGGATGGCAATATTTTGTTTATAACAACTCTTACATCACTGTTTAGTTATTGCATCATTTAGATAAAATAAGAATGAAGAAAATTTTACTGATCTCAATTTTGCTTTTATTGTCGTTATGGTCAGTTGCACAAGTGCTAACCGATAGCAACTTGCCTATCATTATTATCGAAACTGGTATAATGTACGGGAGGCAGGTAGAAATTGTCGATGAGCCAAAAGTTTCGGCTACAATGAAGATTATATACCGGCCGGATGGTTCAAGAAATTATTTGACTGATCAGAATGTTTCAACCTATTTAAATTATAATGGCAGGATTGGAATTGAAATAAGGGGCTCTTCGTCACAGTTTTTGGATAAAAAAGCTTACGGCTTAACAACCTTTGAAGCTGATAAAGTAACTAAAAATAATGTCAGTATTTTAGGGATGCCTGAAGAAAATGACTGGGTTTTAAATTCACTTGCCTTTGATGCATCTTTAATCAGAAATTACCTGTCATATGATTTGGCAAGAGCAATTGGGAATTACTCTCCACGAGGTGTTTTTTGCGAGCTAATAATAAACGGATCATATAAGGGATTATACATTTTTATGGAAAAAATTAAAATTGATTCTGAGCGAGTCAATATTGTAAAAATGACAAATGCCGATAACAATTATCCGGATTTAACCGGTGGATATATTACCAAAGCGGATAAAACTACAGGTGGTGATCCCGTTGCCTGGTCAATGTCTTCATACAATGGAAATACAAATTACCTGCACCATAGACCCAAACCTAATGATATTACCTTTTCTCAGGGTAATTATATAAAATCCCAGTTTACTGGCTTTCAAAATGCAATAACAGCTCAAAATGCTTCAATTTATAATGGTTATCCTACAATTATTGATGTGCCGAGCTTTATTGATTATATGCTTATAAGTGAAATCACTTCCAATGCTGATTCCTATCAGTTTAGTACTTATTTTCATAAAGACAGGAATGGAAAATTAAGGGCAGGTCCTGTTTGGGATTATGATTTGACTTATGGAAATGATTTGTTCTTCTGGGGATTAAACAGAAGCCATACAAATGTTTGGCAATTTGACAATTCCGATAATACAGGTTCCAAATTCTGGAAAGATTTATATAATAACCCAGTTTATAAATGTTATTTGACTAAAAGATGGAAAGAACTAAATGCCGACAATGAGCCATTAAATTTTAATGTAATATCTGATAGAATTGATCAGATTGTTGAAAATATTTTGGAAGCTTCAGTAAGGGAAAATACAAAATGGAGCACAGTAGGTAATCATGCTTCGGAAATTGCAAACTTGAAATCGTGGCTGCAATCCCGAATTTTATGGTTAAATGGAAAGTTAAGTAATTACAGCGATTGTTCAAATCCATTTATTCCCCAGCTTGTAATTTCTAAAATTAATTATCATCCAAACGATTCAGAGGGATTTGAGAGCGATGATTCAGAATTTATAGAAATTACCAATAATAGTAATCAGATTGTGAATTTAACAGGGATTTATCTCAGGGAATTAGGGCTTACATATCAGTTTCCTTCAAACAGTTCAATTGGTGCAGGTGAGAAAATAATTATAGCAAGTAATCAAAATACTTTTCAGCAAAGGTATGGAGAAACTCTTTTTGGTCAGTTTACAAGAAATTTGTCAAATAAATCTGAAAAATTAATACTTGCTGATGCCTTTGGAAATATTATCGATTCAGTTACATACAGCGATAATGCACCATGGCCGGTTGAAGCAGATGGCAATGGTTATTTTTTGCAATTAACTGATTTGGATTCAGATAACAGCCTGGCTTCAAATTGGATTATCTCTTCAAGCCTTACTATCGGGATAATTAGCTATCTGACCGAGGAATCTGTGGTTGTTTATCCCAATCCGGCACAATCGAACGTTACAGTTGCGAGTAAAAGTCGAAATTTAAATTCATTTGAATTATTTGATTTGACGGGCAGGAAAATAAAGTATATGTATGAAATCAATTCAAATCGATTTACTATTAATGTTCAGGATTTGATACCCGATATATATTTGTTAAGGGTGAAATGTGAAAATGGTGAAATTATTGTGCGAAGAATTAGCAAATTACCTTAATTAAACGGATTATATTTAGTGAAAATATTGTATTTCTGTCCTGAAAATATTTTACAGGAAAAAGTATTTTGCTTAAATTAGACTATCTATAAAATTAAACCTATGAAAGTAAATCGTCGAAAATTTATCCATAATTCTGCAATGGCAACAACAGGTATTGGATTAACATCAATTATTCCTTCTAACGTTTGGTCTTCTGAAACTGCTCCAAGTGATAAAATCAATGTTGCGCTTGTGGGGTGCAGAAATATGGGATTTGGAATTTTGAATCATCATTTAAGTAACAATGATGTAAATTGTGTTGCACTTTGCGATATCGATGAAAATATTTTGAATGAAAAGGCTGTAGAGATTAAAGAAAAGTTTCAGCAAAATCCGAGCTTATATAAGGATTTCAGGAAAATGCTTGAGCAAAAAGATATTGATGCAGTAATTGTGGGAACGCCCGATCATTGGCATTGTTTAATAACGGTTTATGCTCTTCAGGCTGGCAAAGATGTATACGTTGAAAAACCTATGGCAAATACCATTGAAGAATGTAACATTATGGTAAAAGCTGCGAATCATTACAAAAAAATTGTACAGGTTGGGCAACAACAACGTTCCGGATTTATTTTTAAAAAAGCTATGGATTTGATTAAATCAGGCAAAATAGGCACTCTGCGCAGAATAAACATTTGGGCAAATTTTAGATATGGTGCTGGTTCACAAATAGTACCTGATTCACATGTACCTAAAGGGATTGATTATGATATGTGGTTGGGGCCAGCTCCTTACCGGCCTTTTAATTCAACTCATTTTCATGGTATGTGGCGCATGTTCTGGGATTTTGGTGGAGGATTAATGTCCGATTGGGGAGTACATTTAATTGATATGGGTTTATGGGCAAAGGATATTACAACTGCCCCCGAAAAAGTAATTGTTTACGCGGCTAATACATTTCATGAAAAACGTTCGCGTGAAACATTTGATTCCATGACCGTTTGTTTTCCTAATTCCGATTTTGCTCTTAACTGGGATATGACGGCCGGAATAGAAAGTGGACCTTATGATATGCCATACGGGATTGCTTTTGTTGGAGATGATGCAACCATTGTTACCAATAGGTCTAAGATATTTTTGAAGCCTGAATTTGATAATGATAATAATAAATTTAAAGTTGAAGAGTATTCTTACACTGAAGGTAAAGAGTCACATAATGAGCACGTTAGAAATTTTCTGGATTGTATTAAATCGAGGGAGGAACCAGCCTGTCCACCGGAAACAGGCCGTGCAGCGGCACTTCATGTGCATATGGCAAATATTGCAGGTAGAGTAGGAGCTAACTATTTGGAATGGGACAATGTAAAAAATCAATTCAAAAATAATTCGGCTGCAAATGAGTTAATAGTTCCAAAATACAGGAGCCCATGGAAATTGCCTTCGATTTAAATTGAACTAAATGTTTTATTTTTACTTTTAATAATGGATTTCTTGCCTTTCCGCTTGTTATCCGAATTTGTACAGTTAATTAAATTTGAAAATTCTAATAATATAAAGATGAAAAATTTAATAATATTTATTTTTGCCTTCCTACTTGGATTTTCTCAATTATCGGCGCAAACAAAATCGATTAAAAAATCTCCGGTTTTAACCGAAGCATCTCCTGAATCAGTTGGTATTTCCTCTGAACGGCTGGCACGTATCGATAAAATGTGTGAATTGGAAGTGAAAAACGGAAATTTACCCGGTATTGTTTCTTTGTTGGTACGAAATAGTAAAATTGTACACTGGAAAGCCTATGGAATGGCAAATAATCAGGAAGGCAGGAAACTTAAACGTGATGATATTTTTCGAATTGCCTCACAGACGAAAGCCATTACTTCAACTGCTGTAATGATGTTATGGGAAGAGGGAAAATTTCGGTTAGACGACCCAGTTTCGAAATACATTCCTGAATTTGAAAATCAACAGGTATTAAAAACTTTTCAATACAGTGATACAACCTGGACCGGTGAACCGGTAAAATCGGAAATTACTATCCGGCACCTGTTATCGCACACATCGGGAATTGGTTATGGCGTAATTGATGGTGATGAGCGATTTAAAATGATTTATCATAAAGCTGGTATTACTGATTTATTTACTACCGAAAAAATCACAATCGAAGAAAGTGTAAAAAAGCTTGCCAAATTACCACTTCATCACAATCCCGGCGAGAATTTCACATACAGCGAAGGGCTTGATGTATTGGGATATTTTATTGAAATCGTTTCAGGAATGCCCTTCGATGAGTTTCTTAAAACCCATATTTTCGATCCATTGGGAATGAATGACACCCGTTTTTATCTTCCTGTGGAAAAGGCAGGCCGCTTAGTTGCTGTTCAGCAAAAAGAAAATGATAAATGGGAGAAATACCCGGTTACTTTTTATGATACTGATTATCCTGTTAAAGGAGCAAAATCATTCTTTTCGGGCGGTGCCGGTCTTTCCAGCACAGCAAAAGATTATGCAACATTTCTGCAGATGTATTTGAACGGTGGCGAATACAATGGAATAAGAATATTAAGCCGTAAAACTGTCGATGTAATTTTAAGCAATCAACTTGGAAATATTAGGGGAGAAAATTCTGAATCAGATTTTGGCCTTGCCTTTGGCATAGTTACTCAACACGGCCAGGGAAAAGGTGGAAATGGCAGTATTGGTACTTTCGATTGGGGTGGATATTTTAATACTCAGTATTTTGCTGATCCTGTTGAAAATATTATTGGCATTATAATGAAACAAACTCAGGGGCCAGTAAACGATGTAACAGGATGGAAATTCCGCCAATTGGTTTTTCAAACAATTGATGATTAGCAGAATAGAAAAAAAGTTACTATAAATGGAACCCAATCATTCTTGTTTATAACGGCATTAGGTAAGGATTTAATTTGATTTAATAAATATACCTTATTACCAACCTCCACTTAAACCATCCTCCAAAGCCTTATTATATTTTTCAATGTTGAATTTATATAAATAAGGAGACTTATATGCACCACCGGTTTTGCGCTTTTCAAGTTTATCAAGGATCTTATATGATAGTATTTTACGTTGAAAATTTCGCCGGTCAAGTTCTCTGCCTAAAATAGTCTCATAAAGTTTCTGAAGCTCTGGCATAGTAAATTTATCGGGTAATAAATTATAACCGATCGGTTGATATTTTAATTGTAGCCGAATTGTTTCCAGTGCTTTATTCAAAATTTGGCTGTGATCCAGAATCAAAGAATCTATCTCTCCAAACGATTTCCATTCGCATTTAAATGAATTTTGGTCGGGGGTAGGAGTAACCTTTGAAAAATCGACAAGGGCATAAAAACCTATCGAGATAAAACGGTTGTTAAACCATTCAAGACCACCCGATTCATCCAACTCTTTCATGTCGTTTACAATTGGATTTATTTCAGATCGCTTTGGTTCGCTGAACACATGGAACTGGTGCAAAAAAATCTTATCAACACCGGTTCTTTCTTTTAATACTCTGTTGGCGGCTTTTTCAACCGATTCCTCCAATTTAACAAATCCTCCAGGAAGTGCCCATTCACGTGTATGTTTTGTTTGCAGAAGTAAAACTTTCAGTTGGTTGTCATGAAAACCAAAAACTGCACAATCAAGAGAAATATGTTTCAGGAAATTATTTTGATTAAATTTCATATTAAACTGAAACTGCTAATTTTAAATAATAATACAAAGTAAGCAAAAAACATTAAATTTTTTTGATTAGTCGAGCCAAAAAAACTATTATTGTGTAATACTGACACAATACTTTGAAATGGTAAAAAACAATGAATGATCACTATATTAGATGAATTCCAATAATTAAAAAACAGCCTAATGAAATTTAACACTTTATTCAATGTTTTTATAGTTTGTTTTCTTTTTTTGACTGTAGGTTGCAGTAGTCAAAAAACCATTAATGAGTTTGTTCAAATTGAAGGTGGTATTGTTTCAGGAGAATACCTTAGCAATTCAGAAATTACAGTTTTTAAAGGAGTTCCTTTTGCTGCCCCTCCAGTTGGTGATTTGCGTTGGAAAGCACCTCGTCCGGTCGAAAAATGGAATGGCATTCTTGGATGTAAAATATTTTCAGCCAGCCCGATGCAACGAACTCCTGAACCATTCATGATGTGGACACAGGAATTTATAGCGCCTAAAGAACCTCTAAGTGAGGATTGCCTTTATTTGAATATCTGGACACCGGCAAAACTTGCTGGTGAAAATCATCCCGTATTTGTATATATATATGGTGGAGGATTTAACAGCGGATCTGGTTCAGTTCCAGTCTACGATGGCGAGGAAATGGCAAAAAAGGGATTGGTATTTTTAATAATTAATTACCGGGTTGGAAATTTAGGTTTTTTAGCTCATCATGAGCTTACTGCTGAATCGGAAAATAATACTTCAGGAAACTATGGATTGCTCGATCAGGTTGAAGCACTTAAATGGGTAAATAAAAATATTAAAGCATTTGGTGGCGATCCGGAAAATGTTACTATTGCAGGTCAGTCAGCAGGTGCATTTAGTGTTAATTATCTGGTAGCTTCCCCGCTCACAAAAGGACTGATTCACAGGGCTATTGCTGAAAGCGGAGGTGCAATTATGCAAAACGGCAGGAAAACTCTTACGCTTGAACAAGCTGAAGAAACAGGTGTCAATTGGGCAAAATCGCAAAATGCATCGATTAAGGAATTAAGGGAAAAACCGGCTACAGAAATTTTTAATACCGGAGGTCCTTCATCACCTATTATTGATGGATATTTGGTGCCCGATCAACTTAATAATATTTTCACTGAAGGAAAACAAAACGATATTCCTTTAATATTAGGATGGAATAAGGATGAAGGTTTTGGTGGGGCATCAAAAACCAAAGAAAATTTCATTAGTCAGATAAAATTACAGTTTAATGAAAAGTCAGAAGAATTTTTAACAATTTTATCATTGTCAATCGAAGATGAAGTAAAATCAGCACAGTTAACGTTAAGTGCAATTCAATCTTTTGGTTTACAAATGTATAAATGGATGTTACTTCAAAATAGCAGCGGAAATTCAAAGGTTTTTATGTATAGGTTCGATAAAAGGCTACCTTTTGCAGAGGGAATGAATGACCATGGTGCATTTCATACAGGTGAAGTCCCTTACGCCTATAATAACCTTAAAATGAGCCCCCGCCCATGGGAAGATGTAGATTATGAATTAGCAGATAGTATGTCGGATTTCTGGGTAAATTTTGCAAAAACCAGTGATCCGAATGGAGAAGGCTTACCTGTATGGGATGCTTGTACACCTTTTAAATCCAAGGCAATTATATTCAATTCGCTTATTGAAAGTAAAGATATGCCCGATACTGATATTTTAAACTTTTTAGACAGTTATTATAGTTCCCTGATTCAATAATTAGATAAATTAATTAATCATGAAAAAGAAAATCAAAAAAAACATTTCCGTATTTGCTCTTTTTATAATAATCCTCGCAACCGGATGTGGTCCGAAATGGACAGAGGAAAATAATGGTGATCTTAATGTTGTATATAATAAAGGTGGTCAAACATTAGGATATTCACCAAATTCAGGTGTGTCAATTGTTATAGATAAAGGATTTGCATTTAAAGATTTAAATAAAAACGAAGAATTGGATGTATATGAAGACTGGCGTTTACCGGTTGATGAACGAGCAAAGGATTTGGCATCTAAAATGTCGGTTGAGCAAATTGCCGGATTAATGTTATATAGCGGGCATCAGTCTATCCCTGCAGGTGGTGGCAGGGGAGGCTTTGGTGGGGGCACCTATAACAGTAAACCCTTTGCAGAAAGCGGTGCTAAAGCAAGCGATTTAACAGATGCCCAGATTAAATTTCTTACTGATGATAATTTACGCCATGTTTTAATTACATCGGTTGAAAACCCGGGGATTGCGGCACAGTGGAATAACAATATGCAAACATTAGTTGAAAGTATTGGTCTTGGTATTCCCGGCAATACAAGTTCTGATCCGCGTCATGGAAGCGATTCATATGCAGAATTTAATGCCGGCGCCGGAGGAAAAATATCGATGTGGCCTGGAACGCTGGGTATTGCAGCAACATTTGATCCTTCAATCATGAAACAATTTGGTGAAATAGCATCTAAAGAATACAGGGCATTGGGGATTGCCACTGCTTTATCACCACAAATTGATTTGGCTACTGAACCCCGCTGGAGCCGGTTTGATGGTACAATGGGAGAAGATCCCGATTTGGCGACTGATTTGGCACGGGCTTATGTGGATGGATTTCAAACCTCTTCAGCTGAGAACCTTATTAATAGTGGATGGGGATTTGAAAGTGTTAATGCCATGGTTAAACATTGGCCGGGCGGTGGCCCCGAAGAGGGAGGACGTGATGGCCACTTTGGATACGGAGCTTATGCTGTATACCCAGGAAATAGGCTTTTTGATCATCTAAAGCCTTTTACAGAAGGAGCATTCAAATTGGAAGGTGCTACAGGAATGGCTTCAGCTGTTATGCCATATTATACTATTTCATACAATCAGGATTCAGAAAATAATGAGAATGTGGGAAATGCTTATAGTGAATATATAATTAATGATTTATTGCGGGGTGAATATGGATATGAAGGGGTGCTTTGCACCGATTGGGGAGTTACTGGCGATGTAAGATCTGTAGATGCATTTCAGGGAAAGAGCTGGGGAGTAGAAACTTTGTCGGTTGCCGAAAGGCACTATAAAGCAATAATAGCTGGAATGGATCAGTTTGGCGGAAATAACGATATGGGACCTGTTCTTGAAGCATATGAAATGGGTGTAAAGGAGGACAGCGAAGAATTTATGCGAAATCGTTTTGAGCAATCAGCTATCCGTTTGTTACGAAATATTTTTAGGGTTGGATTATTTGAAAATCCATATCTGGATATTGCAGATACTGAACAAATTGTTGGTAATCACGAATATATGAAAGCAGGTTACGATGCGCAGGTTAAATCAATTGTAATATTGAAAAATTCAAAAAATACACTTCCATTTAAAAAACCTATGAAAGTATATATTCCTCAAAAGTACACACCGGCTGGTAGTAATTGGTTTGGACAACAAACTCCTGAAAGCTGGAACGATGCTGCTAATATGGAAATAGTGCAGAAATATTTTGAAGTGGTTGAAACACCCGATGAGGCTGACATAGCCTTAACATTTATTGTTAGCCCGCAGGGAGGTACCGGCTATTCTCAGGATGATGTAGCTGCCGGGGGAAACGGTTATGTGCCAATTAATTTACAATATAAACCCTATAAAGCTGATTTTGCCCGTGAAAAAAGTTTGGCGGGTGGAAGTGTGCTTGAGAATTTTATAAATCGTTCATACAAAGGAAAAACCGGAAAAACAGCAAATATTAACGATATGGATATGGTTAATAAAACCAAATCTCAAATGGGTGAAAAACCTGTAATTGTAATTGTCGATGTTTCAAATCCAATGGTTTTTGCTGAAATTGAAAAAAGTGCTGATGCTATATTGATTCACTGCGGTGTTCAGGATCAGGCAATTCTTGACATTCTGACCGGTGTTGTTGAACCATCCGGATTATTGCCATTTCAAATGCCTGCAAATATGAAAACTGTGGATGAACAGTTTGAAGATACACCTCGTGACATGAATTGTTATATAGATTCAGAAGGGAATACTTATGATTTTGCTTTTGGGCTAAACTGGAGCGGTGTAATTAATGATGAACGTGTTGCCAAATATAAATAATAGAGTATTAAATTTACAAGAATCAATATTTGATATTAATGCAATTACAATTAAAAATTGAGTATTATAAAATTCTTAGAATCCGGTAATTTTTTATTAATATAAATTAATCAAAACTAAACCAACTTGAGAACGATCCTTTTATTTTTCTTTTTTTCTATTTCCCTGATAGCAACTGGACAGGAAGTTATTGTTATAAATAAATTAACGAATGATTTGGAATTTGATGGGATACCAAATGAAGTTGCGTGGCAATCTGGCGTTGAATTTAAAATGTTAATGCACGCTCCCCGTTTTGGTGAAGCTCCTTCTGAAGAAAGTAACATACGTATTGGTTTTGATGATAATTATCTGTGGGTATCCGGAAATCTTTATTACAAAAACGCGGAAACTATTGTTTCGACAAGTAAAAAGAGGGATGAAGAGTCAAAAAACCCTGATTCATTCGGAATAATTCTCGATACATATAATGATAATGAAAATGCACTGGCATTTTTTACCATGCCTGCCGGGCAGCGGATTGATTTTGCTGTTTCGAACGATGCTGTTGACGTCCCTTCATATTTTGGATCTTCAAATATTAATTATAGTTGGAATACATTCTGGGATGTAAAAACTGCAAGGACAAAAAATGGCTGGTCTGTTGAAATGCGAATTCCATTTTCAAGCTTACGTTTTCAAGTTGTTGATGGAAAAGTACAGATGGGCCTGATTTTGAATCGCACAATTAGCCATTGGAATGAAATAAATACTTTTCCTGAAATTGACCCAAAATATGGAAGGCTTGCACCCAATAAACCATCATTAGCTGCAGTAATTGAATTAGAAGGGATTAAGGAATCCAATCCAGTGTATATTTCACCCTATGTAATTGCAGGTAACGATGCTGAATGGAAT
>JABMQB010000501.1 GCA_013203525.1 Mariniphaga sp. | reverse complement strand
TTCCAGGGCAACACCATCCAAATAATTAAGCAGAGGATATTGCATTTCTTCATTATAGGAAAACACATCAATCACATTTTTACTTTTATCAGAAAAGATAATAGTGCCCTTGTCGTTGTTAAAAGCCGGAAGAGATTCAATTTTAATAAAACCGTCAGGATTTGAGGTGTAGTATTGTTGTTTGACTATATCCGGATTATTGGATAAGACAAGATAATTTTCCGGGAACACAAGACACCCTTTTGCTGAAATTTCTTTTGTAATTGTATCCGGAGGATTTGGATGAGTTGTTTTAACTGACGAAATCGTAAGTTCTTTCAAATCAATAATTTTATTAGACCGGTTATAAATTTCAACATAATCTACCCCGCCTCCTTTAGGATTAAATAATATTTCATTTATTGCTATATCGTTTGAAACGGCTGTTTCGGGAATACCCAATAAAAGACTACTATTAACAGGCAAAAGCTGACCAATACAGTTTGTTAAGGTATCAGTTATAATTAAAGTATAAATTATTCCTTTTTGTAATGGGATTGGAAATTCAAGAATAACAGATTTATAATCAGGATCAACAGGAATAATATTAACAGGATTACCTATTCCTTTATCAACATTAAAAGCCTGTAAATTGCTCAAAGAAGAACCATCCATTAACTGGGAAAAAAACAACTGAAATGTTAAGCTGTCAATACAAATTATTCGTGATAATTGTGGAGAAAAAACATTTGCAGCATTAATGGAATTAATTTTCCCGGGTGTTCCACCTTCCGGATCGCTTGAAGCACCCCAGTTGTCCGATTCCATGCATGGACTAAGAGGGTCAATTTGTTCCAGGGACCAGCCGCCATCTTCTTTTTCAGGATTTTTATACCATTCATCAGAATATGAAACCAGCGAAATTGTTTCTCCTTCTTTGTTTTGTAAAATGATAGTTTGTCCGGAATTAGCAAGAGAAAAACTTGAAAAAACAACAAAACGACCATAATTTGATAGTTCGGGCTCAGCATCATCTTTAGCTAAGATCAGATAATCATTAGCCTCAATTGAAATTTCCGGAAAGGTATTTATACTTGAGCCGATCGTAATTGTCCAATCTTTTAAATTTAATGGAAAGCCGGAATTGTTAAATAACTCAATATATTCATATTCGGGGAGGGAAACAGGTGGACTTGGGTCTGCCATGATTTCATTGATAACGACATCGTAGGGTACAGAAAAATAATAAACAAATGTTTGGCTGGCAGATGTAATTGCATTTTCCGACAGGTCTTTAACATTTGTTACTGTTAATAAATAAATAATGCCAATATCAAAATTATTTAAGAAGCTTAAATGTACAAGCGAAGAATTGTTTTCTTCCCTGATAGCTTGTTCGGGATTTCCAATACCATTATTGACAACATAATTACTCAGCGTTTCAGAAGAAGCTAAATCAACACTTTCGGAAAATATTATATCAAGGCTATTCTGTGAAATTACATTGATTGTTGAAACTTCAGGGGGAATAGTATCAACAATTATAGGTCCGGTGTAAAAATCATCAAAATACATTTTATTGCTGTTACTACCGGTATATTTGCATAAAACCCCGAAATAATTTGTGGAATTTATTGAATTGTCTGTACCGCTTGCTTCTAACTGAAAACCCGTACCCCCAGAAGGATCGGCATAAACTTCCCATAAACCGATATTATTCCTGATAACCTTAACCATTATTTCGAATGAACCGGATATTAATCCGTCAGTTCCCCTGCAAACAGAAGTAATTTCATCACCGGTTTGTTTAAATAACTCAATAGCATCATCAGAACCAGCTTCACCAAGTTGAAGGAAATAACCGTTAAGAGGTTCTTTTAAATTTGAGTTATCAGAAATTAGATAAATCCTTGTATTGTTATTTACCGATGGGCTGAATGAAAGCTTTATCCAAAATCTCCATTCTGTTTCATTGATCAAATAGTTTTCGGTTGAAAGATAAGATTCGCCAGCATCCAAGGAGTTTAATTGTAACTGATATGATGAATTGATCTGAAACTGTCCGGCATCCCCAACCCAGGTGGGATTATTGGTAAAATCTCCATCAGAAAAATTTTCATTAATTTGTGAAAGGACGGTAAATGGCAAAAGAAAGGTCAAGATAAAAAAACAAATTGTTTTTGCAGAATAATTTCTGATTTGATTAAGCATGATGATTATTTTTTAAGAAAAAATGTCCCCCAAAATTTAAATATACTATTTTTGTGTGAATTTATATTTATGAACCTGTAAGTTAATAAATGTTAGTAAGGAATGTCAAAATATTTTTTTGATTAATTGCGACAAAGCCTTATAGCTAATGGGATTGAGGCTTGTTTCGAAGGGAAATAGTTAGTATAATTTATGAAAACATATAAGAACATAGATGACTTTAAAGGTGTTGATTATCCTGTTGTGACTGTCGGCACATTTGACGGCGTTCATGTAGGACATCAAAAAATTATTAAACGACTGACAGAAGAAGCCCGTGAAGGTAATGGAGAAACCGTTTTGATAACATTTCACCCTCATCCCCGCTTGATAATTCATCCTGACAGTAAAAACCTAAAATTTATCAATACACAGAAAAGAAAATTTGAACTTTTGGAAAAAGCAGGTATTGACCATTTGATAATTATACCATTTACAAAAGAATTTTCAAGACAAACTTCAGAAGAATTTATTAAGAATATTATTGTTGATAAATTAGAGACAAAAAAATTAGTGATTGGTTATAACCATCATTTTGGGAAAAACCGACTTGGGGATTTTAATAATCTATTTGATTTAGGGAAAAAATACGGATTTAAAGTTGAAAAAATTCCGGCACAGGATGTGAAGAACATAGCTATCAGTTCAACAAAAATTCGAAAAGCACTGAATGAAGGCAAAATTCGAAAAGCAAATGAATTGTTAGGTTATGATTATTCAATTACCGGAAAAGTGGTGCATGGAAGCAGAATAGGACATACAATTGGATTTCCTACTGCAAATATTGATGTTGAAAATGAATATAAGTTAATAGCTGCAAATGGTGTTTATGCTTGCCGGATTGAATGGAACGGACAGTTATTCAAAGGAATGGGAAATATTGGTTTTCGTCCGACTATTGACCATGGTGACCTGACAATAGAAGTTCATATTTTTGATTTTGATAAAGATATTTATGGTAATATTATCACAATATTTTTTATTGACCGAATACGTGATGAACGGAAATTTAAAGATTTGGAAGCGCTGAGATTGCAGTTATTTAAAGATAAAAAAACGGTTCTGGGGATAATTCATTAATCAGATTTTTCCACTATAAGACCAACTTCCATAATGCCCTGAGTTTCAATTTTAGGCATAAGATTGCTAATTTCAAATTTACAAATACCTTTTTTATTGAATAGAAAATTTTTTCTCAGAAGCAGGGAAATATAGCATGTATCGCCTGTTGTTTCACCAAAAAAATTTCCCTTATTGTCTTTTAAGTTAAGGTCATAATCCATGGTCCTGAATTCGCCGGAATGAGTATGAATCGTAAAATTTATGATAAGGTTTTTATATGGATATTGCGTGATATGCTTTATGGTGAAATAAAAATTGTAATTGCTTTTAATA
>JABMQB010000500.1 GCA_013203525.1 Mariniphaga sp. | reverse complement strand
TATAATTATTCCTGATAAAGAAGTTAAAGGCCAATTGAGCAAAAGGAATCCATACCAAATGTGGTTGAAGGAAAATCGGATGATGATGAGCGACATCAATGTTAAAACCCGTGTGCCTTCTGCTATGGATAATTTTGAAATCTATTCAAAAGTCTTTGGCTATTCAAAAGAAGAATTGTATGAATTAATTAAACCTATGAGCGAAACGGGTGCAGAACCAACAAGCTCAATGGGAAACGATACGCCAATAGCAGTATTTTCTAATAAACCCAAACGTCTTTTTGATTATTTTAAACAAATTTTTGCTCAAGTAACAAACCCTCCAATCGATCCAATTCGCGAAGGATTAGTAATGGCATTGACAAATTATATTGGTTCTTTACATTCTAATATTTTGGATGAAAATCCGGAACATTGCAAATTGGTAAAATTCACCGGACCGATAATTACAAATACAGACCTGGGAAAAATCAAAGACCTAAAGGATGAGATGTTCACGCATAAAACGATCCCAATGGTTTTTCCTGTAAAAGATGGTTTAGAAGGATTTATCAAGGCCTTTGAAGAAATGTTGGTAAAAGCTGAAAATGCAGTTGATAATCAAAAAAATTATATCATTCTTACCGATAGGAATATTTCAGAAGATTATGCACCTATCCCTTCACTTCTTGCAGTTGCTGCAGTTCATCACCACCTTATCAAAGCTAAAAAACGTATGCAGGTAGGTGTAATTGTTGAAACCGCTGAAGCTCGTGAAATAAATCATTTCGCTTTACTACTTGGTTATGGGGCAAGTGTTATTAATCCTTATCTGGCATTTGCGGCTATCGACCATTTGGTTAAGGAAAATAAAATTGGACTTGAATATAAAAAAGCTCGGGAGAATTATATAAAAGCAATAGATAAAGGGCTGTTAAAAGTCTTTTCTAAAATGGGGATTTCTACACTTCGAAGTTACCATGGTGCCCAGATTTTTGAAGCAATCGGTGTAAGTTCTGAAATTATTGATAAATATTTTGCTGGAACTGCTTCAAAAATTGGAGGTGTTGGTATGGAGGAAATTTGTAAAGAAGCTACTATTTTTCATAAAAAAGCTTATGAAGTGGATAATACCCCTGAACTTTTCCGGTTGGAAAATTACGGTGTTTATGCATGGAGAAAGTATGGCGAACACCACGCATGGAATCCTGAAACTATTGGATTATTGCAGTGGGCTACCCGAACTAATGATTATTCGAAATACAAAGAATTTAGTGCTCTTGTTGATAAGGAAAATGCAAAACCAACATTTATAAGGAGTTGTTTTAATTTTAAAAGAAATCCTATATCAATTGATGAAGTTGAGCCGGTTGAAGAGATTATGAAACGTTTTGTTACCGGAGCTATGTCTTATGGTTCTATTAGTAAGGAAGCTCATGAAGCGCTGGCAATAACTATGAATACAATTGGTGGAAGAAGTAATACCGGTGAAGGTGGTGAAGACCCGGGAAGATTTGATACAGAAAGAAATAGCAAAATCAAGCAGGTAGCATCTGGTCGATTTGGAGTAACAAATAATTACCTTATCAATGCCGATGAATTACAAATAAAAATTGCACAAGGAGCAAAACCCGGAGAAGGTGGGCAATTGCCTGGATTTAAGGTTAATAAAATAATTGCCAAATTAAGGAATTCAACACCAGGGATTACTTTGATTTCACCACCACCACATCACGATATTTATTCTATTGAAGATCTGGCTCAGTTGATTTATGATTTAAAGATTACAAATCCTCAAGCTAAAGTTTCGGTAAAACTTGTTTCAGAAAGTGGAGTTGGAACCATTGCGGCCGGTGTTTCAAAAGCCTTTTCCGATATTATTATTATTGCCGGTACCGATGGTGGTACAGGTGCAAGTCCTGCAAGTTCAATTAAACATGCCGGAATGCCGGTTGAATTAGGGATAGCTGAAACTCAACAAACGCTGGTTTTGAATAATTTGCGTGGTAGGGTTAAATTACAGGTCGATGGCCAGTTAAAAAACGGGCGCGATGTGGTTTCTTTAGCTTGCTTGGGCGGTGAAGAATTTGGATTCTCAACTGTAGCATTGATAGTTTTAGGATGTATCATGATGCGAAAATGCCATATGAATACTTGCCCTGCAGGCATTGCAACACAGGATAAAAAACTTCGGAAACGCTTTATCGGCAAATCTGAATACACAATTAATTATTTCAAATTTCTTGCACAGGAAGTAAGAGAATATTTAGCGGAAATGGGCTTTAGAAAATTTGAAGAAATAGTTGGTCGAACTGATTTGCTTGAAGTAAACCAGGATGTTGTTGGTTGGAAAATGAAAAACGTTGATTTCTCGAAACTTCTATATATGCCAAAAGAAGCCAGCCAGGTCGATATCCATAATACACATCCAAATACCCAGGTTTCTAAAGGGCATATTGATTTTGATCTGATAAGGGATTCTAAAAAAGCAATTAATGGCGGTGAAAAAGTATGGATTTCACATAAAATTATAAATGTCGACCGTACAACAGGCGCTATGCTTTCAGGTGAAATATCTAAAAAGTATGGAGAAGCAGGATTACCTGATGATACAATAAATTGCACATTCCAAGGAACAGCGGGTCAAAGCTTTGGTGCATTTCTAGCCAAAGGAGTTACCTTCCGTCTTGAGGGCGATTCAAACGATTATATTGGGAAGGGGCTTTCCGGAGGTAAAATTGTTGTTGTCCCACCGCTGGGTTCTACATTTACACCAGAGGAAAATATTATAATAGGAAATACATCATTTTATGGAGCTACTCGTGGAGAAGCATATATCCGTGGTGTAGCCGGTGAGCGATTTTGTGTAAGGAATTCGGGAGTTAATACTGTTATAGAAGGAACAGGTGACCATTGTTGTGAGTATATGACTGGTGGTCGGGTTGTAGTACTTGGAAAAACCGGTAGGAACTTTGCTGCTGGGATGAGTGGTGGAATTGCTTATGTCCTTGATCAGGCAGGTGATTTTGATTATTACTGTAACCAAGGATTGGTTGATTTGGTTCCGGTTGAAGATAAAGCCGATGTTGATGAATTGCAAACAATGATTAATAACCACCTCCTGTATACACATAGTTGGCTTGCTTCAAAAATACTAACTAATTGGGAAGAGTATCTTCCAAAATTTGTTAAGGTAATTCCTTACGAATACAAAAAAGTGTTGGAAGAATTGAAATTGAAAGAGTTACAAAAGAAATTACAATTAACAGAAGATGATCCGGGGCGTCATGAATAGTCAACGGATATAAAAATATAAAATGGGAATAAGATGGGTGATCCGAGAGGTTTTATAAAGATTCAAAGAAAAGATGGTGGATATCGTCCTGCAAAGGAAAGGATTTATGATTTTGGGGAGGTTGAGCAAACAATGAACCTCGACGACAGGTTATTGCAGGCTTCAAGATGTATGGATTGTGGAATACCATTTTGTCATTGGGGATGCCCTGTTGGAAGTAAAATTCCGGAATGGCAGGATTCGCTTTACAAAGAAAATTATGAAGAAGCATATTTAATACTTCATTCTACAAATAGTTTTCCGGAAATAACCGGAAGGGTGTGCCCGGCTCCATGCGAAAAATCGTGTGTGCTCGATATTCATAACGAACCGGTAACAATTCGGGAAAATGAATGTGCAACAGTCGAACAGGCTTTCGATCGTGGATTAATAAAAGCAAATCTTCCCAGAAAACGGACAGGAAAAAAAGTAGCTGTAATTGGCTCGGGGCCGGCAGGCTTATCAGCAGCTGATTTATTAAACAGAGCTGGCCATTGGGTTACTGTTTTTGAAAAAAATGACGCGATTGGTGGGCTTCTTCGCTACGGAATTCCTGATTTCAAATTAAATAAAGGAGTGATTGACCGCAGGTTAGATTTGTATGTAGAAGAAGGAATTAATTTCAAAACAAATATTAACGTCGGAATTGATATTACCAAAGATGAACTGTTAAAAGAATTTGACGCTGTAGTTCTTACAATCGGAGCTGAACAAGCCCGTGATTTGCCTGTAGAAGGTAGGGATTTAGAAGGTGTTCATTTTGCTATGGATTTCCTTACTCAGCAAAACAAAGTAAATGCGGGACAATCAATTCCAGAAGATACACATATTCGTGCAAAAGGAAAAAAAGTTCTTGTTATTGGTGGAGGTGATACCGGGTCTGATTGTGTTGGTACTTCAATAAGGCAAAAAGCGGAAAGTGTTTTGCAGATCGAAATTCTTTCAAAACCTCTCAATGAAAGAGGTGAAACTGATCCATGGCCTTACTGGCCCAATATTCTTCGTACATCAAGTTCGCATAAAGAAGGTTGTGACAGACGTTGGAGCCTTTCAACAAAAAAATTAATTGGCGAGAACGGAAGAGTGAAACAAGCTGAAGTTGTTGAAGTTGAGTGGAATAAAGATGAAAATGGGCGGTGGAAAATGAACGAAATTCAAGATTCAAATGAATTAATCGATGTTGATTTAGTTTTACTTTCAATGGGATTTACACAACCGGTACACTCAGGTTTATTGGATGAACTTGGAGTTGAGTATAACAAAAGGGGCAATATCAAAGTTAATGATCAAAAACAAACTTCAGTTGAAAAAATATTTGCTGCCGGCGATGTTGAACGTGGTGCAAGCCTTGTAGTTCATGCTATTCAGTGTGGTAAAATTGCTGCTGCCAATGTTGATGTATTTTTAAGGAATCAGAAATAGAAAGTATTTTTTATTAGTTTGGATTATTTCCTATTTCTGGGAATAAGTTAAGCTTTCTTTTTATGAATCCAGGAGTTTTACATTTTCAGGGCGTTTATGCTTCCAGCGTCTGTGCGACCAAAGATAATATTCAGGTTTCTGGCGTATAATTTCTTCCATTTTTCTGGCATAAGTAATTAAAATATCTTTTGGCTCTATTTGATCATAGTTTTCGAATAATGGAATATGAAAAACTTCATACCTTCCACGGGCAATTTTTTTAACATATTCAAATACGATAGGTTGCTTGGTACGGTAAGCAATTTTTTCCGGGCCTGAAAAAAAAGCGGTTTCCTGATT
Source organism: Mariniphaga sp. (assembly GCA_013203525.1). GTDB lineage: Bacteria > Bacteroidota > Bacteroidia > Bacteroidales > Prolixibacteraceae > JABMQB01. The sequence continues at coordinate 656 of JABMQB010000500.1, read as the reverse complement.
TAAAAACCTGATCCATGATTTTGTATTGGGCTGAGGTGATTGGTCGGAAAGAAGCCATACAGCCTGTGGAGTTTTTAGCCTTGAGAATTCAATAACCATACGTGGGGTTTTATCCATCGGAACCATAACCGGGTTATAACGGCTTCTGCCTTTTAACATATATCTTTCAAATACTTTATTATCTCTAATAGGAGAATAAACGGCAAAAAGTTGGTGTTTCATAATACCAGGCAAAAGGGAGCACCATTCCCAGTTATTATAATGCATTCCCACAATTACCACCGATTTTCCCTGGTCATAGTAACTATTCAGTAAATCAAGGCTTTTAAATTTTATCCTTTTCTCCAGATTTTTTTTGCTGATACTGTATACTTTTAATCCTTCAATAAATATATCGCAAAAATGCCTATAGAATTTGCTTATTATTATCTTAATCTCTTTGTCACTTTTTTCGGGGAAAGAATTTTTCAGGTTTGTTAGAATAACCTTTTTCCTGTACCTTAAAACTTTACTTATAAGCAAGTAAAAGATATAGGACAAACCATAAAGTATGAACAATGGAAGATACGAAAGCGCAATCAGAAATGCCACTACTAACCAATTTGAAACCCTAATTAATAAACCATTTTGCGACATATTTTCCTTTACTTGTTTTA
>JABMQB010000047.1 GCA_013203525.1 Mariniphaga sp. | reverse complement strand
GGCAACATTGTTAATGAAGAGTCAATTGAATATACCGGGCCATATAATCAGGAAATAGAAAAACCTCACTTATTTGTTTTTGTAGTTCCATTAGAGGGTATTAATTCTGAAACTTTCATTTCCGCAATCGGGCAATTTAATGATACTGTTTCATCAGAATTGAATCTGACAATTGAAGAACAAGCATTGGATGATTTCAGGAATATGGTGAAAATAAATGGACTACCTGATAAAGAAACCGCAATGCAGTATTTCCGTCAACTTGTACAGGAAAGAAGTTTATTTGTTCCTTTGGGTAATGCTGAATATCGGAATTTCCTGATCACTGAAGAAAACTTTGGGATATTTCTTGAGGAAAAAAATATTACTGAATATATGGATTTCTACAAACGTATTTATTTGGGGCAATAACCAAGTTAAAGTTTGTTAATGCGATACTACCTTTTCACAAATTCAGTTTACTTTTAAGAAGCCATAAAAAATACATGAAATCAGAATTATGAGAAAAATTAGGATACTTTGGACCGACGATGAAATTGATTTACTGAGAGCTCATATAATTTTCTTACAGGAGAAAGGATATGAGGTTGAAACTGCCAACAATGGCTCGGATGCCATTGAAATGGTAAGAGCAAATTATTACGATATTATCTTCCTTGATGAGAATATGCCTGGCTTAAGCGGATTGGAAACACTTTCCGAAATAAAATCAGTTGCGCCCAATGTGCCGGTTGTAATGATTACCAAAAGTGAGGAAGAAAACATAATGGATGAAGCCATTGGAGCGAAGATGTCGGATTACCTGATTAAGCCGGTAAATCCAAAGCAAATTCTTTTATCGATTAAAAAGAATGTTGATCAAAAAAGGTTAGTTACACAACAAACAACCTCGGCATATCAATCACAATTTGCTCAAATAGGCATGCGATTAAATGACCGTTTATCATTTTCTGATTGGAAAGATATCTACCGAAAGCTGGTTTACTGGGAACTGGAGCTAAGTGCATCCGATGATTCCGCGATGGATGAGGTATTGGTAATGCAAAAAAACGAAGCTAATAATACATTTTGCCGCTTTATAAAAGACAATTATTTCGATTGGTTCGGTAAAGAAATTGGAGAAAGGCCATTAATGTCGCCCGATATTATTAAACAAAAAATCTTCCCTTTATTGGATAAGGGCAAAAAGGTTTTTATGTTGGTTATTGATAATTTGCGGTATGATCAATGGCGCATTCTCAGTACAGTAATTAATCAATATTACAATACAGTTGAAGAAGAGCTGTATTACAGTATTTTACCCACTGCAACAATGTATGCACGAAATTCAATGTTTGCCGGATTAATGCCTTCCGAAATCATGAAACTTTATCCTGACCTTTGGGAGCACGATGATAACGAAGGACATAAAAACAGGCATGAGGCTGAGTTTCTGGAAAAACAAATGGCAAGGTTTAACCGGAAAGAAAAAGTTTCATTTGATAAAGTAACCAGTTTAAAATCGGGGAAAAGAGTTGTGGATAACATCCGGAATACACTGGATAATGATCTTTCGGTTTTGGTTTTCAATTTTGTGGATATGATTTCGCATGCCCGTACCGAAATGGAAATGATAAGGGAACTGGCTAATGATGAAAAGGCTTACCGGTCATTAACACTAAGCTGGTTTAATCATTCACCGCTCCTCGACCTTTTAAAAACACTTTCCGAAAATGATATTCGCCTGGTTGTTACTACCGATCATGGAACCATAAAAGTAAACAATGCCGTGAAGGTTATCGGCGATCGCGAAACAAATACAAACTTGCGATATAAAATTGGGCGGAACCTCAATTACAAATCAAAACAGGTATTTGAAGTAAAAAATCCGGCAACGGCATTTTTGCCATCGCGGAATGTTAGCTCGCAGTATATATTTGCTCAAAACACTGACTTTTTTGTTTACCCTAATGATTATAATTACTACGCGAATTATTACAAAAACACTTTTCAGCACGGGGGTATTTCAATGGAAGAAATGATAATTCCTGTTGTAACGATGACACCAAAAAATTAATGCTTAAAGAAATGTATTTTGATACTAAGGGTGGTTTTGCTTTACTACAAAGCCACCTTTTTTTACACCCATTACTTTCCCGATAACTGTACATTTAATCATTAGCAAATAAAAAAGCCGGGGATCCGTTTCATTCATCAATCCCTCATAATTCCCCATTCCCTTCGAAAGAATTAAATCTGCTGAATTATAAATTTCAAGGAATTCACTGCTCACCCGGTGTAATAAGGTAGATGGGCAATCATCGCCATTGCTGATTATTTTTGCAACCTGATCAATT
>JABMQB010000499.1 GCA_013203525.1 Mariniphaga sp. | reverse complement strand
TTTGTTTTTTGTTCTTCAGTAAAATTAACCGGCCATTGCCCGGTATTTGGATTATAACTGTCGATGTATTCAAATGGCCCGGTTGGGGATTCAGAAACAGCAACTCCTGTTTTTGCAGCGAGGTAACCCATTCCTTTTAGTTCGTGATGGAACCATAACACAAATTTGTCTGTTTTTTTATTAAAGATTACTTTTGGTCGTTCGATAACACACCCTTCAATAATTAGGCTGGCGGTATCTTTTGAAACCTCCATTACTACACCTTCGTCTTTCCAGTCGCATAAGTTTTTTGATGAATAACAATGCACTCCAACCCAGGCCCGGTTTCCACGTGACCCCTCGGTTTTATGCTCACCATACCAATAATATGTACCATTATGTAAAAGTATACCTCCTCCATGAGCATTAATATGAGTTCCATTATTATCGGGCCATAATTCACCGGGGTTAATCATTTTTAATTCTTTTTGGCATGAAAAAAGAAAAGGTAATATCAGGAGTACAAAATATTTTTTCATTTACTTTATTTCAATCATTAAAATGGATTTTGCGGGAATTTCAAAACTAAGGTTTCCGCTCTTTACGGAGGCTTCTTTAAATTCTTTTGTTGTTACATTTTCGGCTGAACCAAAATTGTTGAAGTCATTGAGATTATCGGAGGTTAATATTTCTCCATAGCTAAATTTCAGCTTATCATTAACAGGAATTTCAATTTTATGTGATTGAGAAGGATCAAAATTGGCTAAAGTAAAGTGTATTTCACCTGCTTCATTTTCAGATGCCGAAATATTAATGGCCGGTACTTTTTCCCCATCAAATTCGTATTCAGGGCATTCAATTTCAATGGGTAATAAAGTTGCATCCTGATGAACCTTAAACATTTTATACACATAGTAAGTAGGAGTTTTAACCATTTCAGCATCTTTTGTGAGAATAAGTGCCTGTAAAACATTAACAGTTTGTGCGATATTAGCCATTTTCACCCATTCGCAATGATTGTTAAAAATATTAAGTGAAAGTGCTGCAACCATTGCATCACGCAGGGTATTTTGCTGATAGAGGAATCCGCCTTTTGTTCCTGGTTCTTCGGTGTGCCAGCACCCCCATTCATCAACTGCTAAATCGATTTTACGTCGTGGAGAATATTTTTTGAACACTTCAATATTCTTTTCAATTAGCTCTTCAATTCCTAAAGCTTTTCTTATAGTTACAATCCACTCTTTTTCACCAAATTCGGTGGCAGATCCTTTTTGTTGCCAGCTTGGTCCGGGTACTGTATAATAATGCATTGAAATAGCATTAAACATTCCCAATTTGCCATTATCAGCAGCTTTTTTTAGTAATCTTTCGGTCCAATCCAGATCTGATCCACCAGGTCCAACAATCATTTTATAAAGCCTTTTATTTGGGTAATTCCGCATAAATGTGGAGTACTGTACCATGTTGTCAAAATATATTTCCGGAGTCATATTTCCACCGCATCCCCAACTTTCATTACCAATATTCCAGTATTTAACATACCATGGATCTGTGTGTCCGTTTTTTTCACGTAGTAAAGTCATTGGACTTTTTATATCTGCATTTACATATTCAACCCATTCTGATAATTCCCTGACTGTTCCGCTTCCAACATTCCCTGCAAAAATCGGCTCGCATTTTAATAATTCACATAATTCCAGAAATTCATGAGTCCCAAAACTATTATCTTCACTAACCATGCCCCAGTGGGTATTAATCATTGGTGGCCTTTCTGATTTTGGTCCAATTCCATCTTTCCAATGATATTCATCGGCAAAACAACCACCTGGCCAACGCAGGCTGGGCATACCAACTTCTATAAGTGCATCTGCAACATCGGTTCTAATACCATTGACATTAGGAATTGGAGAGTTTTCACCTACCCATATTCCACCATAAATACAATTTCCAAGGTGTTCAGAAAAATGGCCATAAATATGCTTACTTATTTGATGTTCTGCATTTTCTGAATTAACTGTGATTTTTACCTGGGCTTTTCCATTTAATCCAATTAACGTAATAAGTACACTTAAAAAAAGTAATTGTAGATTTTTCATTTTTAATTAGTTAAGTTTTGTCAAATTATAGGATTGAAATAATTATTTGAAATTATTAATAAACAAATATATGATTTTGAAATGAATATTAAATCACTTTTCCGGTAATAAGAAAATAAATGGAAGCCATTACAACAAGTAAAATGATTAATACACCTGCAATTTTATTAAACCACCATAATACCCGTAAATTAAATCTGTGCCTGAAAATCCCAATCCCACTTACAAGGATTGCCCACCATAAACTACCGCCCGTGAAAACACCGGCAATTATAAATAATGCTTCATAGGGTTTTGAAATATTTAATACAACACCCGAACCTGTTAATACTGCTAAAAAAATAAATACCGAAACCGGATTCGACATAGTTATTAGAAAAGTAAAAATGTAATCCTGAAAATAACTACTTCCTTTTCTACGGTATTTTCTAATTTCTTTAACCGGGTTTTTGAAAAATATATTCAGTCCCATTAAAAGCAAAATTGATGCGCCAAGAAGTTGAAAAAATATTTCATGGCTTTTTATAAAATTAAGAATATAGGATAGGCTAAATCCGGCAATAACAGCATAAATCGCATCAGCTGATGCAACACCTAATCCAGATATGAAACCTGATAAGCGGTCTTTATTTACCGTTTTTTGAATTATCAGCAATCCAATAGGTCCCAAGGGGATTGAAACCATCATCCCTATTATTAATCCCTTTATAAATAGATTGCCAAACATGTTACAAAAATAGTTTTTTAGAAGCCCTTTTCTTTTTTTTGTAATACTAATTTCAAAATAGTATCATAATTTTACAAACTTTTCAGATTAACAGAATTATAAATTATGGAAGAATTAACAGTAGGTACACGTGTCGACCATCCTCGTTATGGTGAGGGTATTATAAGTAAAAACAACCTTACGGCATATGAAATCTTTTTCGAAAGAGGTGGTAAAATAGAAATAACCAAACGTAATACTGACCTGTCGGTAATACAAGCTAATGAATCGGCTGAGGTTAGGAAAGGAATTAATTTAGCAGAGTTGGAAGAAGTAATGACCTTTGTTTTAGATAAATATCAAGGTCTATTGCCGGAGATTGAAGTGGGTGAAAAATGGATTGGTGGTTCCATAGAGATTAAACCAGCGAATCCTGATTTAAAACCAAAAGAAATTTCAATTGATGCTTTTTTTCATAAAATAGTTATGGTTCGCGACAGGCTTAGAGTTTTAGAGCAAAATATTAATAGCCATAAGGTTTTGACCGATGAAGATAAAGTTAATCTTCAGCAATATATTACACGAACATATGGTTCGTTGACTTCGTTTAATATTCTTTTTGCCGATAAGAATGATTATTTTGTAGGAATGAAATCATAATAAAATGAAACTATCAATGATTCTTTTTTTTATTTTAATAAGCACATTAACAGTTTACTCCCAGGATTTTTCACTGGAAGTATGGCCAAATGGTGCTCCAAATGATAATGGGTTGGACCGGCCTGAGGAAAAATATGATGGTGTTCGGGTTCGCTATGTTTCAGAAGCCGAAATGTATATCTATTTACCGGAAAAATCGGTTAATACCGGTGCGGCAGTTTTAATTTGTCCAGGCGGTGGATATACAATTGAAGCAATGGATCATGAAGGGTATGAAATTGCTGAATGGCTAAAAGAAAAAGGGATTGCCGGAATTGTACTGAAATACCGGCTACCTTATGGTCATGATGAAGTTCCTTCATCGGATGCACGGCAGGCTATGCGGATAATTCGGCAGCATGCTGCCGAGTGGGGGATTAATCCTGAAAAAGTAGGTATTGCAGGATCCTCAGCAGGCGGGCATTTGGCATCTACAGTTGGAACCCGTTTTGATGCCGGCCAAATTGATTCTGACAATGCGGCCAATCAATTAAGTAGCCGCCCGGATTTTATGCTGCTACTTTATCCGGTTATTTCTTTTAAAGAAGGTGTTGGGCACATGGGATCCAGAAAAAATCTTATTGGCGAAACCAACGATTGGGAAGTTGCTAAAAAATATTCAAATGAGTTATTTGTTACTGAACAAACTCCACCGGCATTTTTTATTCTTGCCGATAATGATAAATCTGTAATTCCGCTTAATTCAATAAACTTTTATCTGGCAATGAAAAAGTACGATATTCCGGCTGAGATGCATATTTTTCAGGAAGGGGGGCATGGTTTTGGAATAAGGAAAAATAATATTCCTGCTGATAACTGGCCCAATCTTTTTTACGATTGGCTAAAAGCAATTAAAATAATTGATTAATGCCTGATTCGAATCCGATAAATGTTTTCAAATTCTGCCCTAAATGTGGTTCGGAAAATTTCCCGGCTATATCAAAAAGGTCATTAAAATGTGCAAGTTGTGGTTTCCATTATTTTATAAATTCCTCAACCGCGGTTGCAGGAATAGTTATAAATACTAAAGGTGAATTGTTGTTGACACGAAGGGCAATTCAACCGCACTTTGGAATGCTGGATTTACCAGGAGGATTTGTTGATCCGGGTGAATCCGCAGAAAATGCATTAATCAGAGAATTAAAAGAAGAATTGGGAATTGAAGTTGAAGCCATGGAATATTTTGGTTCTGCGCCCAATGAATACATATATTCGGAATTTACGGTATTTACACTTGACCTGGCATATTGTGTGAAACCAGTATCATTGGAAGGTTTAAAGCCAATGGATGATATTTCGGGATTTGAATTTGTTTTGCCTGAGAAGGTTGATTTTAATGAATTACCGGCAATTTCAATGCAATATTTTGTAAGACAATTAATTAATAAGAATGGAAATTATTAAGGATAGGATAAATCGGTTACGTTCGGTAATTGATCGTGAAAAACTGGATGCTTTTTATATATCAGGAACCGATCCTCATATGAGCGAATATCTTCCTGACAGATGGAAAACAAGGGAATTTATTACTGGTTTTACTGGTTCGTATGGAGAGGTAATAATAACAAAAAATGAAGCTTATCTCTGGACAGATACTCGTTATTTTATCCAGGCTGAGGAACAATTATTGGGTACAGGAATAAAAATGCAGAAACTACGCGTACCGGGAGCCATTACTTTCGATGATTGGTTAATACAAAACTTAAAACAAGGTGATAGGGTAGGAATAAATACTAAATGCCTTCCTTATAATACATATAAAAATTTGAAAAGAAAACTAGACAATGTTGATTTAGAAATTGTTTTATGTGATGATTTGTTGGATGAAATTTGGGAGGATCGTCCAACAATTCCCAAAACAGAAGTTTTTGAACTGGATGTAAAATATGCGGGTTTTTCAAGGTCGGATAAATTTAAAAAAATTACTAATGAACTAGATTCAAAAGATGCTGATTTTCAAGTTATTTCTGCATTGGATGACCTGGCCTGGACATTTAACCTAAGAGGCAGCGATATTAGTTTTAATCCGGTATTTGTGAGTTTTGCAGTCGTGGGTAAAAATAAAAAAGCACTGTTTATTGATTCAGAGAAAATACCTTCCCTTCTTTCAGAAAGATTTAAAAAAGAAGGAATAGAAATATTTCCATATAACTCATTTTACAATTACCTCAAGAATCAATCTGACAAGAAAATATATATTGACACTTCTTTTACCAATACAGCTGTAGTACGGGCATTACAAAATAATAATGAAATTAT
>JABMQB010000498.1 GCA_013203525.1 Mariniphaga sp. | reverse complement strand
TGAGAAGGAAGGAATAAATCCAAATGAGATTTTTCGGGCTATAAAAGTACTTGCTCTACAGTTAAAAAAACTATTACTATGCAATGCAGATGCTTACACATTTTTTACAGAAATTTGGAATTCGAAATATGGAGTAAATTTTAATAGTTTTTCATTAGAAATAGATCATCTGAAAAAAATTAAAAGCTTCGATATTAACGAATCGTTGGAAGTTTGTGAAAGAATTTTGGAAGACTTTTTCATAAAAATTACAGAGATTGAAAATTACAGTCTATCAGGTTATAAACCCAGATCTTCTGAAACTAATCCAGATATCATTTTATAAGATTTAACTATAAGTAATGCTTAATAATTACATAAAAGTACCATTAAAAACATCTTTGTTTGATACAGACACATTCACAAGCAAAAAAAATGTATCAGGGCAAAAACATAATGATTTTCTATTTGAAAATCAAAAAGTACTTATTGATGCAATAAAAGAAAATTTAGATCTTTTACTTTTAAGTCAGGAAGGAGAACTTTCATTCGACAAATTTTTTGGATTGGAAATATGGAATCATAATTTCGAATCAAAAAAATTAAAGCATGATGAAAAAAAGCTGATAGAACAGGAAATAATAATGGACATGAATGAATATGAAAACCGCCTAAAAAAGAATAGCCATAAAGTGGAAATTCTGTTTAAGGATGAAATAAAACTGATAGATGGTAAAAAAGCCAAAATTCATATCCTGGAAATTAAAATTAACTCAGTTTTGAATGAAGATTTTAAAAGCAAAGAAACTGATTTTGCGCACAAATTAAGTGTTCCGGTTAAGGTTTATTATAAAACTTAAGACCAACTAAGTATGATGCAGAATGTTAATGAAATAAAATCTAATCTTATCAAAAGATTAGGTACTGTTTGGAATAAAAGCGAAGGTGATGTAGAAGATTTAATAAAATTCGATCCGGTTGTCCGATTATTTTTTAATGCTATTATTTACCAATATGAAGATGTTTTCAATTACCATTCTATATTCAAGAAAGAGATTTTAACAAATCTTGGGGAACGGTTGATTCCGGATTACCATTTCTATGCGATGCCGGCATTTGGAGTAATAAGGGCCGACGTAACGCGAAATGCCATTCTCAGACTGAGAAACGATAAGGTTTTTTCAACTCCCCGAAAAATAAAGGATAAGATTGTTTCACTTAAATTTATTTCTGTATCAGATACAGAATTGATTCCCGGTGAATTGAAGGCAATAGTTGTAAATAAAACGCTAATTAATTTACAGGCAAAACTTGATGAAAAAAACGACCAGTACATTGAAAACCTCGATAAGGGAGATGAACATACCATTTGGTTTGGAATAAGTATCCCTGATAATGTTAAAAATGAAATAAAAAATATATCATTTTTTGTTGATTATGACTTTGGTTACTTTGAAGATCGGCTTTATTTTAATGAATTAATTGATGCTGACTGGCAAATTGCAAATAATTCTTGTGAAGTAAACGATGGCTATAGTGTTCAGGATAAATCCTTTAATTCTTCGCCAAACACGAAAAGGTATACAATGGCGAAACAACGAATCTTTGATTTTTATAAAAAGAGTTTTATTTCTTTAAATATTCAGGAACAGATCCACGACTCAAAAATTTCACCTAAACTTCCAAAAGAATTAAAAAGTGAATACAAAAAAGTTCTTTGGATATCGGTCAAATGTAATGCTGCAATTCCTTTCAGTTTTTTTAATGACAATAGTTTCTATATTAATGCATTTCCGGTAATGAATTGCGATGTAAAAACTGATGGATTGACAAGCAGCGAAATAGTTAAGGGAATCAAACTGGATGAAAATGAATTTTATTATGATTTGATTGATTCAGATGGAATTAAGAGTGAAGATTTTATAATTCGGAATAGCAGGCACAAATCTTTTGATTCTAAAGATTTATCGTCAGAATTGAGGACTTTGAACAGGCTCTTTAATCATTCGCGTGCATTGTTTAATAAAGCCACTTCTATCGACGAAAGAGAGATGGATGTTTTTAGAAAATTTTCTGATATTCTTTCAGATTTGGAATTACAAAACAAAAAGGATGAAATATCATTGCCACCTTTTAGCATTGTTTCAAAAGAACCCGTGGAACGTATAAAAAACTACAAATATTTAACCACTTATGGTGAATTTGGAACTGGAGGAGAAGCAGGGGAGGTTTTTAAATATGAAAAGGCAGGGCTTAAGGAAAAAAGCATAGTTGCTTTAACAACTTTCGATGGAGGTAAAAACCCGCTGGAAGAACATGAAATGGTGGATAATTTCAGGTACCTTTTATTATCGAGAGACCGGATCGTTACTAAAGAAGACATTAAGGCGCTCTGTTTTGCTGTTTTTCAGGAAGAAAATATTGAAAACATAAGAGTAACTCATACTACTATCCAGGGAATTGGGAAAATGGGATTACAAAGGGCAATTAAAATTGAAATTATACTGAATAAATCAACAAAACTTAAAAAGAAGAAAATAGAATTTTGTAAGAAGGAATTGTTGGGGCAGCTGGAAAATAAATCGATAGGAGTTATGTATTTTTTAATTTGCATTGATTCTTAAATTTCAAAAAATGATAATAAATATTAAAAAGTCATCATAGTTAAGAGGTTATATTTTTCAAAAATTTATTTAGATAAATTATTTAATGGGAAATTTAAGTTATGTCAAAGAAAATATTAAAAGTTTTAGAAAAAGATAGTTGTATATTAAATCTCAGAAAAAATAATAAAAATGAGATGCAAATAGCAAAGATTTATTTTCGAACTAATAAAGCAGATCTTGGAGTTGATGATATTAATATAATGACAATAATTTGTAAAGTTTATTCTTTGGCTTTAATAAGTTATAAAATTCATTTTAAAATTGTTGGCCATGCGGATATTAGAGGCAAATTGGAAAACAATTGGGAATTATCAAAACATAGAACAGAAGCAGTAAAAGATTTTTTAGATAATCGGTTGGGAGGGAAAAACGGAAGTTCAAATTATTATTCTTCAATTTTGCCACTCGGTGAAATCGACGGAGGATTTGATTATGCAGAAGATCGCAGAGTTGATATTATCATATCCAAATCATTATTAAATAAACCTAAACCTAGACGTGAGTTTAATTGGGATAAACCATTGGTAATAGAAAGTAATTATCCTTATCAATATTGGTGTGATAATCCAGATTTATTTCGTCCTAAAATATTTAGAAGATTTCATCCAGAATATAATTTATATTGGAGTGACTTATATCCGTTTATCGTAAGAATTGAGAAATTACACACAATTCAACAAGATGATTCAGCCTATATTTATAATATGAATGAAAAAACAAGAGTTGCAATTATTAGATTGATGGATCGTTATTTCAGCAAAAGTGAAATCAATACAGCTATAGGTGAGTTAAATTATGGAGATTTGCAAAATAATTTTGATGAACTGTTAAGTATTAACTTTGCTATAATTGAAAGGGGGCAATACGATGAGGCTTACAGAAGGATGGAATCTGAATGGGATCAGTCTGATTTCAGATATTGTTGTGTGTTTTTAGCTCATAAATTTGGATTGGTTCCTAGAAATACTCCATATACTAAAAAATAATATTAATATACAATTAAAGATGTTCTATCATCCTTTTGACTTCACCCCATATTCTCTGAGATTTTTTTTAATTACTTTTAACCTCTTACTCCAACCGCAGTATTTCCGTTTTCATAATCCCCTGTTGAACCACCCATTGCAGCCCATATTTTACCAATAGTTGTTTTTGTTTTTCCCCAAATTCTGGACTTTGCATTTGATATATTTACACTACGAAATTTTGATTCTAATTTAAAACTCTTGCTTTTTCCATCGTTTTCAATTATGATTGTGGCACTTGAATTATTATGCGCTTTTAAAAAATAATGAAAATTACCAGAATCATTTAACTGCATATTTTTTCTTGCCATTTGGCTATAATTTTTTAATTTGTCATCTACCTGAATCAGCCCATGGACATTTGTTAGTTTTATCATAGTTTTTGTTTTTTAAAGATTTATTACTCTATATACTTTATTGAATTCCTAATGAGGTTACAATTATGAAGTATACCGGATACTTCTAAACCACTTTGGCTTGAAATAAAAAATCCATCCCAAAGGCCTGTCTTTCTCATCTAAATATTCAATTTTTTCATCCGGATTTCTGTCATTATAATCATTAATAAAATAATAAAATAATTTGCCAAAAACCATTTCTTTTGGAGCTTTAGCCCTGAATGTTGTCATATTTTCATTACCAGCTTGTCTTTTGAATTCGAATCCAATAACC
>JABMQB010000004.1 GCA_013203525.1 Mariniphaga sp. | reverse complement strand
CCTTATTTTTCTATATTAAAATTCTTATTCGCGCGAATTATAATACTTTAAACAACAAATTAATTTTCAAGAGCTGTTAATCCCATCTTTATCGCATATTTTGTTAATTCCGGGATTGAAAAAAGATTCAATTTTTGCATTAACCTTTGGCGGTGTGATTCCACTGTTTTTATACTAACAAACAAACTCTTAGCTATTTCCCGGGTTGAGTTACCTTCTGAAATTAATTGCAGAACTTCCCGTTCTCTTGAAGTAAGATCTTCCCTTTTTTCCTGTATCCCAGACTGAAATTTACTAACATATTCATTCACCAATACATCGGCTATTTCTCTGCTCAAGTAAGTATGTTTTGCATAAACAGATTCAATAGCATCCACAAGTTCATCAAATGCACAATCCTTAAGCAGATAACCGGAAGCACCCGCACCAAGCATTCCTGTAACAAATTCTTTACCTCCATGCGAGGATAATGCAATAATCCTCGTATCAGGAGAGTGGCTCAAAATTGTTTTTGTAGCTTCAATCCCATTAAGGTCTGGCATAAGTACATCCATTAATACAACATTAGGATTATATGCTTTAGCCATGTTTAGTGCATCCCGACCATTTTCAGCTTCACCAATAACGCTGATATTTGATTTATTTTTAAGAAGTTTACACAATCCTTCGCGCATAATCTTATGGTCATCGACAATTAAAACTTTAATATTCATTTTTTTTTATTTTGATATAACAGGTATAATTATTTTTATTTTTGATCCTTTACCTAATTGTGAACTAATTTCCAGTTTTCCATTATAATACTCCAACCTTTCCTTTATTCCAAACAATCCATTTTTATTCGTTTTGTAGATAGAACTGTAAATGGAATCAGGATTAAATCCTTTACCATCATCTTCAATTTCAATAATAAGTACCGTATTGTGAATACCTATTTTTACATTAATATATTTTGCACTGGCATGCTTTATCACATTATCAACTAATTCACTAAACGACCGAAATAGCAGGATTAAATAATCTTCTTTTAAACCTGATATTTCAGTTTCAGCTATAAAATTGGTTTTCAAATCATCATTTTCTGAGATTTGTTCAAGTTTCCAATTTATTGCCTCAACCAATCCTAGTTCGAATAAAACAGGTGGGCTAAGTTCATAGGTTAAAATGCGAGAATAATCAATGGCATGTGAAATATGTTTTTCTATCTCGGTATAATTATCATCATTTTCGGAATGACCATTGCCATTTTTCAAGGCTGCCAGCCGTATTTTTGCCATTGCAAGGTTCTGCCCAAGATGGTCGTGTAATTCAACAGCAATTTTTCTTCGCTCTTTTTCTTCTGTAAGATTAAGTTCCATAACCAAAGATTGAAGTTTTTTCTGATACTTAATTATAGCATTTTCATTCTTCTTCCTTTGTGAAATATCCTTTGTTACAACAATATATCCATTAGCATTACCCATTTCATTTTTAACCAAAGAAGCACTTAACTCTCCATAAAATTGCGAATTATCCTCCCTGATCATAAGATATTCTTCATTACTGATTACCCCAATTTTTTCAATATCGCGAAAGCGTTTAATCACCTTTAGTTTATCGTTTTCTGAAAACAAATCCCAAAACTTTTTACCGGCCAGATTATTTTCTTTCAAATATCCATGCTCTTCCAAGGCACGTTTTGATGCATATAATATAGCTCCATCCAAATTAAGGGTAACAACTCCGTCAGGCGATGTTTCGACCATTGTCCTGAATTTCACTTCGCTTGCCCGAAGTTCAGTTTCACTTTTTTTTCTTCTGAAAGCATAACGTATCGATCGGTGAAGCTGTTCGGCATTAATAGTTCCTTTTACTAAATAATCCTGTGCTCCAATGCTTAATGCATCATTGCCCATTTGCTCGTTGTTATATCCGGTTAATACTACGATTGGCAGGTGATTTATTTTTGCAATTACTGATTTAACCGTATCCAATCCATAACTATCAGGCAATCCCAGGTCAGAAATAATAAAATCAAATCTTTTCTCCTTAATCAATTTAAAAGATTCTTTCAAATTTCCTGCATGGCTAATCCTGAAATCCTGACTTCCACCTGGATTTAACATTTCTCTTATCAGAAATGCATCAGCCGGATTATCCTCTATCAATAATATATTCAAATCCTGCATCTGTCTAATTATATATTCCAATACTTGTCATTATAACCTGTATGTGAATTAAATAAATATTTGAGCCCATCCTCTTTTCTCAAAAATATTCATCCCAGACCAAATTAATTACCTGGAAAAAGCATTAATGATAACAAAAGCTTTTGCTTTGATTGAATTAATTTAATTGGATATTCTATCCAAATCTTCGGAATATTACATCTCCAAAAATCATTTCTAAAAACCACTACCAATGGTAAATACCGGATTCAATATTTATATTCAAATTTATGGTTTGAAGTGAGAGAGTTAAATAGGGGCAATCCTGATTTGAAAGAATAAAAATCCCTAAATGATTGGGTTATCAAAGATTTATAAGGCTGTAGTTTAAATTTGCGATTAATTTAGTATTTTTGGGTAAATTATTATTAGCATGAAACTATCAAAGGAAGATATTAAATCATACCTGCTTACATTGCCGGACCAAGAGCAGTCTGCCTTTATTGATGAATTGAGGGATTTATCTAATTCTTCAACATCTCCCAGATGCAAACTTTCACGGCGTGAGATGTTAAACAATAAACAAGGCGCTTGCCCTCATTGTGGCCACCCTAAATATGTGAAATTAGGCTTTGACAAGGGGGCACAACGATATAAGTGTAAATCTTGCAAAAGAAACTTTACGGAATATACTGGCACATGGATGGCGGGGATCCATAAAAAGGACAAGATCGATGAATATATGTTGTTAATGTTGGAGGAAAAAAGCCTTGATAAAATAAAAAAAGAATTAAAAATCAACAAGAAGACAGCCTTTGATTGGCGGCATAAAATATTATCTTCACTAGATGAGACTGGAAAAGATCCCTTTACCGGAATCACAGAAAGTGACGAAACCGTCATGTTGCTTTCAGAAAAAGGTAAAAGGTCCCTTTCCCGTAAAGGAAGAAAACGGGGGACAAAAGCTAAAAAGAGAGGAATTAGTGATGAACAGGTTTCAATTATTGTTACCGCAGATAGGGCAGGGCAGAAAGAGCTGAGTGTGGCCACCCTGGGTAGGATTAAGAAAATCGACATTGAAAAATCCATAGGTGGCAGAATTTGTGACAAGACGGTCCTTTGTAGTGATTCGCATGTAAGCTATAAAGGCTTCGCTATTGGCAATTCACTGGAACATCATGCAATACGAGCTGATCTCAAGCAATATGTAAAGGATGGCTTATATCATGTCCAGCATGTTAATTCAATGCACAACAAATTGAAAAAATGGCTAAACGAACAGTTTTGGGGAGTGTAAACAAAGCATCTGCAGCAATATTTAAATTGGTTTCGAATGAAAGAAGCCTTAAAAGGAACAGCCCACCCAATAAGAGAATTGGCAAACAGGACAATATTGGATATTAAAGCTCGGGAAAAGTATTTGGAGATAGAAAAAAATTATAACCTGCTAATATCATCGCAAATTTAAACTACAGCCATTTATAATTCTAAATTATTCCGTATCAACAAGTTATAATATAAAAAATACAACAACACTCTGACAGACTAATTGTCAAGCGAAGTTAAGCCAATCCGTATAGCATGTTTAGTAAGTTCAGAAACAGTAAACATATTTAGTTTTTGCATTATTTTTTTTCGATGAGATTCCACTGTTTTTACACTAATAAATAACAATTCAGCTATTTGTTTTGTAGAATTACCTTCGGCAATTAATTGCAATACTTCTTTTTCCCGTGTCGACAATTCTTCCAAACCCTCCTGAACTGCCGAATGGATACTGGTTACATATTCCCTAACAAGAACATCGGAAATTTCGCGGCTCAGATAAGTGTGTTTGGCGTGTACTGCTTTTATCGCATCGAATAATTCATCAAAAGCACAATCTTTTAACAAATACCCTGAAGCCCCAGCCTTAAACATACCGGTTACAAACTCTTTTCCGCTATGCGATGATAAGGCGATAATCCGTGTATTCGGATTTTCATTTAATATCATTTTAGTTGCTTCCATGCCATTCAGGTCGGGCATTGCAATATCCATAATTACAATATCAGGTTGAAGTTTTGTAACCAACCCTTGAGCTTCTCTTCCATTTTCAGCTTCTCCTACTACCGTAATATTGGGTTTATCTTTCAATAAAAACCGCAAGCCCTCACGCATTATTTTATGGTCATCGACTATTAATACTTTTATCTCCATAATAATTATTTAAAAATTACAGGAAGTGTAATATATACTTTTGTACCTTTATTTATATTCGAATCAATTGTTAAAGTTCCATCAAAATATTCGAGCCTTTCCCTAAGGCTGAATAATCCAATTCCAGAGGTATGCCCATCTTTTTTCTTTGGCTTCAAAGCATCAAATCCTTTTCCATCGTCAGTTACAAGAATATTTAAACATTTTCCATCCATATTAAAAGTAACCGAAACATTTTTTGCCTGAGCATGCTTAACAATATTATTTAGCAATTCACCTACTGCCCGGAATAATAAAATTAATAAATCTTCGCGTAATTCCGGCAATTCATCGGTAACTTCCATATTAGTGTTAATATTATGCTCTCCTAATAATTGTTCGAGTTTCCAGTTTACTGCGGCTGCAAGTCCAAATTCATATAATATGGGTGGGCTTAATTCATAAGTTAACGACCTTGAATTTTTTATCGCATGTGTTACATGTTTTTCCATTTCAAGCAGATGCTCCTCAATTTCAGCATTCTGATTTTTACTTTTAATTGCAGAAAGTTTTATACGGGTCATTGCAAGTGTTTGACCAAGGTCATCGTGTAAATCAACAGCAATTTTCCTTCTTTCTTTTTCCTCTGCCAGATTTAATTCCGAAGCCATTGACCGCAGGTTTTGCTGATATGCTTTAATTGCACTTTCAGCATTTTTTCTTTCTGTAATATCCTTAATAATTGATATTTTTCCTTCGGGTTCTCCTTCTTTATTTGTTATTAATGAACTACTTACTTCGCCAAAAAATCTTGCTCCTCCTTTACGGTTCATTATATATAAGACATCAAGTAAAGTTCCTTCGGTTAACAATTTTCCCATTTTGGATTTTATCCTTTCATGGTGTTCGGGCGCAACCAAATCTTTAAATTCAGTACCAACTAATAATTCGGCTTTTTTAAATCCAAATAAATCAGAAGCTCTTTTAGAGGCATAATTAATTTTGCCTGCCATGTCTAAAGTAATTACCGCATCGGGCGAAGCTTCAACCATAACCCTGAACTTTTTTTCACTTTCCTGAAGTGCTTCTTCCGCCATCTTCCTTTCGGTAATATCAATTCCTTCCGACTGGTATTCTGCTATATTTCCATGTTCGTCAAAAATTGCACGGTCAGTCCAACTATACCATTTAATTTTATTTCCACTTACAATTATCTTATGCTCGTCGGTTAAAACAGGATTTACCTTATTTAAGCTTTCAATTTTCTTTTTGACTCGATTTAAATCAGAAGGATCGATAATAGAAAATATACTTCTACCAATTATTTCCTCCCTTTTTTTATTTTGCTGCGAACAAAAACTGTCGTTCACAAAATTTAGAATTCCACTTGGTTTATATCTTGCAATTGCCTGAGTCTGATCTTCAATGATAGAACGGTAACGTTTTTCATTCTTAACAAGAGCTTTCTGGTAATTAATACGTTCAGATATATTCTCACCAATACTTGTAATTGATATTGGATTCTCATTTTGATCATAATGAACCATGTTGCTCCACGAAATCACAAGCAATTTTCCATCCCTGGTTAATACCTCATATTCATAAGCAGCAGGAAATTCCGGAGAATTTTTCATCTCCTTGTAAATCCTGCTTATTTTTTCTTTTATATGATTTGGAACAAATACTTCCAGCCAATCTTTCCCTATGACTTCTTCCCGTTTCCATCCAGAAAGTTTTAAAAGGTAATCATTGGCAAAAATTATTTTACCATCCATGTTTAGCATGAGGCCTAAAAGTTGAATATTTTCAATTACCTGACGGAATTTTTCTTCACTTGCTATTAATTTTTCCTCTATCTTTTTCCTGTGAAAAGAATAACTAATTGAACGCATTAACTGATCAGGGTTAATATTCCATTTTATAAGATAATCCTGCGCTCCACGAATAACAGCCTCATTGCCAGTTTGTTCGTCATTCATCCCCGTTAATACTATTATAGGGATACTTTTAACATTTTTAAGAATTTCATATACAGTAGCAATTCCCTGGCTATCAGGAAGTCCAAGATCAGCAATTATTACTTCTATAGTATGGTTCTGGATTTTTTCCAAGGCCTGTTTTAGAGTAATTGCTTTAATTACCTGAAATTTCCAATCTTTTGAAGCATTTAGCATTTCTTCAATTAAGAAAGCATCTCCAGGATTATCTTCTATTAATAGTACACTTAACGAATTCATTTTATCTAACATCAGAAATATAAAAGTATCAAAAAAAAATAACTCTTTGTTTTCGTTTTTTATGATTATTAGAATAATTATCAAAAGAATCAGGTTATTAACTTTATTCCTTAATCCAATTTGGATTATCACCCAAATTTCCTACTTCATATTTATTAAAAAATTATAAGTAAGCTTACTCAATACTATTACTTTTTTACAAAATCCACCGTTACCGAAATTTACCCGTGCGCCTGATTAATAAAGGATTGCATTTCTAATCAGATATTTCCATTAAAGCTATCAGGTATTCCCCTACCCTATTTATCATCCAATAATTCCCCTTCATAAGAGATATCGTAATTCATAACCGGAATTGCCCTGATTCCAGAGCTCTTTGATTGGAAGTAGTTTTGATTTATAAATAAAGATCAAATTGGAATAAAAATGACAACGGTTAAAAAACAAATAAAAATGCAAAACAACCCAGCTATCAAAACAACAATATTACAATTTTTGATAGTTTGTGTTTTTATTGTTTCCGCATTTTCAGGTATTGCACAAACCGTTGAACAAGATGAAGCTTTAATTGTAGCACAAAATTTTTATCACTCAAATTTATCTCGTGATTACAATTTAAAATCAGCAAAAAACATTTCCTTCAATATTTCAGAAACCGTATTAATTAAAAGTGAATCCGAATTAAAATCAGCAAAAAATATCCCGGCATTTCATATAGTTAACATAGGCGAAAACGATGGATTTATTTTAGTGTCAGGCGATGAAAGGTCACAACCCATTTTAGGATATTCGATGAATGGGAATTTCAAAACGGAGGAATTAACAGAGCATATTAAATCATTTTTTAAAAATTTTCAAAATGAAATTTCTGACATTATTGAAAACGATCCAAATATTGCACTAACTCCAAACAATAAATGGGATGAGTTAAAAAACGGTTATACAAAAAGTGGTGTGGTTAATGAAAAATTCAACCTGATTTCAACCAATTGGGGGCAAGGTAAATTTTATAACAATATGTGTCCTGAAGATTCCAGAATGACTTCATCATCGTATAACGGGCATGTTCCTACAGGTTGTGTTGCAACAGTAATGTCACAATTATTAAACTATTGGTCGTGGCCATCATCCGGAACAGGTACAACCTGTTATACTCCTTCTACCTATAGCGAGTATGGTGAACAATGTGCAAATTTTGAATCGACAGATTATAACTATTCAGCCATGCCAGATATGGTAAACGATGTTAATAATGATATTGCGCGGTTAATTTATCATACAGCTGTTGCTGTTAAAATGAATTTCACACCTTCCGGATCATCAACATATAGCACAACAACAACAAAAGCCTTTAAAAATAACTTCAGGTTTTCTGAAAAAGCAGAATTTGTTTACAAATCAAAATACGCAGATTCTGAATGGACAAACTTATTAAAGAATCACCTAAACAATGGTATTCCATTATATTACCGAGGCGATTATAATGGTAGTTCGGCACATGCATTTATTTGTGATGGTTATGATCCCGATGGAAGGTTCCACTTTAACTGGGGTTGGGATGGCAGGTTTAATGGCTATTTTGCAATTACGGCCATGGATCCGATGAATAATTATAATTACAACTCAAATCAAGGTGCAATTATTAACCTATTCCCTTTAAACAATGATTTTCTTGTTGATGAATTATCTTCAGAAAAACCAAATCTCATTAAAAACGAAGAAATAACATTTTCATATAACCAGGTTTATAATGGTGCAGACTTTAATGATTTACCGGTAACATTCGAGTATTGGCTTTCAGAAAATAATACATTAGACAATAATGATATTTTATTAGGTTTTGATGAAACCTTGTTGTCCTCTGAAAACAATCTGGTAGAAATATCCAAATCTTTAACACTTACTGAAAATGTTGAAGAAGGAAATCTGAATATAATTGTTTGTGTAAAAAGCGAAAATATTGAAGACATAAATATTTCAAATAACCAACAAACACTTGAAATAACAATTGAAAATAATCGTAATGAAACAGGCTCAAATACTACATCCGTTTGTAGCGATGAACTTGAACCTAATAATAATGACTATGAATCATTTTATGTTGGCAATGAAGCAGCTTACAATAATAGTAGCCTTTGCCTTTCGGAAGGTGATGAAGATTGGTTTGAATTTACAATAAATTCGGAAACTTATTTTGCCAAAATAGCATTGTCAGATAATTCATTGCATGGATTTTATGGTGTTGAATTTAGTTTTTCAGGTGAAGGAATTGAAATACTTACATTTGAAACAGAAGGAATAAGCGATACAAAAATTTGGTTATTCGACAGTGAATTACAACTAATTGCTGAAGATGATAATGGAGGCGATGATCCATTTGCAAGATTATTTTACCGTCCTAATTCTTCAACTACAAGCGCATCTATTTTCGAATCAGGAAATATTAATGTATACCCAAATCCGGTAAAACAGAAAGTTTATATCAATTCAGATATACAATTAGGCGATGATGTGACTATAACTTTATTGGATATTAGAGGTACTTTGCTTGAAACAAAAACATTTGATAATACTTTTTTTAACAGAGAATATTCATTGGATCTTACACCTTATACCGACGGACAATACATTGTCAGAATTTATTCAGCTAATGGGGATTATGTTGCAAAAAAGATAATGAAAAACAGTTGGATTTAAGGTTATTTTAAAATTGAGGAAAGATAAAACGTAATTAAATTTTACAAAAATGAACGAGTGGAAGAATAAAACCATTCTTGTAGCCGAAGACGATTTAATTAATTTTAAGCTGATGAATTTTATGCTTAAAAAGACGGGGGCAAATATAGTCTGGGCTAAAAATGGGGAGGAAGCTGTTCAAGCTTCAAAAAATGATGCAGTTGATGCCATATTAATGGATATACAAATGCCTGTAATGAATGGCAAGGAAGCTGCTTCAATAATAAGGGAAAATAACAAAGAAGTACCTATAATTATTTTAAGTGCTTATACTTCAAATGATCTGAAATCATGGTCGGAAAAAGGTTTATCAAATGGATTTTTGAATAAACCGGTTCAAGCCGACAAATTAGTGGGAACAATTGAAAAACATTTTGGACCTAAAGCGATAAAACACTAATGTTAATTTTGCTGATTATTTTCTTATTGTTGAAAAAACCCATCAAATTAATTTCAATCAATAATTTAAATTGATTATTTAAAACAAATATTGATTCTGATTTTACTAT
>JABMQB010000497.1 GCA_013203525.1 Mariniphaga sp. | reverse complement strand
TTAAATAAAAAGATTTCAAATGGATCGGGTTTCGATATAGCTTCGGCGCGTAGTGATAAACCAATTCTTTATAAACAGGAAAATGGAAGCAGGAAAATTAATCCGGTTTCGTTTTATCCAAAATTCTCAAATCAACTTTATTTGGTATGGCTGGGAAATAAAAAGGGAACCGAACAAAGTATAAAATGGTATCGAAGGCATATTCATCCAACAATAAATGAAATTAATTCAATTACGAATATTACCAATGAGATTTGGTAATCTAATGACGTTGATAATTTTAAAAAGATTCTTTTTGAGCACAATCGAATTATGGAAAGTATCTAAAATATTAGCACAGTGCAAAACCTTTATTTTAGTGATTTTGAGGGGATAATAAAACCATTAGGCGCATGGGGAGGCGATTTTATTTTGGCCGTTTCTAAAATTGGGTTAAAAAAAGTAAAATCTTTTTTTAATCAAAAAGGATTATCAGTAATTTTTAAATGGGATGATTTGGTAAAAGGAGAAAATGATGGCATCGGAAAATAGTGTGGAAGGAGAATGGCAACAGGTTGGCTGGAGAAGCCCTTCAAATATTGCATTGATAAAATACTGGGGAAAGGCAGGTTGGCAAATTCCTATGAATCCGTCATTAAGTTTTACTTTAAGTAATGCATATACTGAAACTGTTCTTTTATTTAAGAAGAAAAAGGTTAAGAATAAAAAAATAGAATTTTTATATCTATTTGAAGGAAATGAAAATTATGAGTTCTCAGATCATATTAAGAAATATCTGAATAATATTTTATCTGAATTTCCATTTCTTGCCGATTATTATTTTCGCTTTGAAAGTAAAAACAGTTTTCCACATTCTGCAGGTATAGCTTCTTCAGCATCATCAATGAGCGCATTAGCTTTATGTTTATGTAGTATAGAACTGCAAATTAATAAAACTGTAGATTCTTTAGGTTTTTATCAGAAAGCATCACATACAGCCCGCATGGGGTCTGGGAGTGCTTCCCGGTCGGTTTATGGTGGTTTTAATGCATGGGAAAAGCACATGAGTTAGAAGGTTTCAGTAATGAATTTGCAATTCCTGTTAAAATAAAAATTCATAAAACATATAATAGTATACAGGATTCTGTCCTAATTATTGATCATGGAAAAAAAAATGTATCAAGTACATACGGCCATAATTTAATGGATAACCATCCTATACGGGAGGATCGGATAAATGAGGCGGAAGAGAATTTTATTCTGCTGATGGGTTTACTTGAGACAGGAGATTTTAATGGATTTGCAGAAATAGTAGAGAAGGAGGCGCTAAGTATTCATGATTTGATGGAGAAGTCAACTCCTTCTTATTCATTGCTTAAGAATGAAAGCTATGAAGTGATTACTCGGATAAAAGAATTCAGAAAAAACAAAAAAATGCCTGTATGTTTTACCCTTGATGCAGGCCCAAATGTTCATATTATTTACCCTTTGGAATTTAAAAAAGAAATAGTGAACTTTATAGAAGGGGAATTATCCGGGTTTTGTATAATTGGAAATTGGATTGATGACTGGATCGGGCGAGGGCCTGAAAAATTAATTCTGTCATAATGAAATCATTTAACAGTAAAATATTATTGTTTGGAGAATATGCCGTTTTATACAGATCAGATGCTCTTTCTATGCCTCTGCCAATGTTTTCCGGAGAACTGGATTTTGATTCGACGGGAAATTCTGAAAAACAAGAATTAAATAAGAAACTTGCCGATTATTTTAACTTTCTGAAAAAGAATCATAAAAGATTCGATTATATAAATCTTACAGAATTTGAATATGACCTTAAAAAAGGAATATATTTTAATTCATCAATACCACAAAATTATGGATTGGGTAGTTCAGGAGCCCTGGTAGCTGCAATTTTCGAGCGATATCAATTGGTTGGTAAAAACCTTAATAAAAACCTGGTTAACCTGCGGGCAATGCTACAAAACCTGGAATCGTGGTTTCATGGTAAGAGCTCGGGTATTGATCCTTTGGTGTCATTTCTTAATAAAACGGTAGTAATCCGTAATAATATTCCGGAAATTGTGGAAATAGGAAAGGCTGACGAAGATGATTTTAAATTTTTTCTGATCGATTCAAAACAGGAATCATCAACTGGATTTCAGATACGGAGTTTTCAACAAATCCTAAAAAATAAAATGTTTTACTATTTATTTCTTGAAAAGTATATCCCATATATAAACAGTTCAATTACTTTCTTTCTTGAAAAGAATCATATTAATTTCGATAGTATAATTTTTGATATCGTTGAATTCCAGTACAGATATTTAAGAATTCTTTTTCCCTCATCTACCCGAAACCTGGTAAAAGAAGGATTGGAACAACGGTCTTATTACCTGAAACTTTGTGGTTCTGGTGGCGGTGGATTCCTTCTTGGATTTACGCAGGATATTGAAAATACACGAAAACTTCTCGCTGAGAAAAATGTTAATCTGATTGAGATTTAGTTCCATTATTATTTGTCATCTCGACAAAAGGAGATATCTGTTTTTGGAAGAGATTTCTCCTTGTTCCTCGTCAAAATGACAAAGTTTGTTAGCATTCTGTCATTTGCTAATTATGACTAATGAAATTAGGTAAACACTCACTATGATTTAAGTGTTATTAAATAAAATCAGAGAATTAATTATGGATATTAAAATTAATAAAGAAGATCTGGTTAAAGCGGAAAGGTTACCACATTGGATGAAAGCTCAATTGCCAAAGGGGAAACATTATTCTCAGGTCAAAAACCTGATTATGGAACATAGTTTGAATACTATTTGCACCAGTGGTAATTGCCCAAACCGAGGCGAATGTTGGAGCGCCGGGACTGCCAGTTTTATGATTCTTGGAAACAAATGTACCCGAAATTGCCTGTTTTGTTCTGTTCCGAATATGATTCCTGATCCAATTGATTGGAATGAGGCTGAAAAGTTGGCAAAAACTATTCAAGCCTTAAAAATAAAGCATTGCGTTATAACTTCGGTTGACCGTGATGATTTAGAGGACGGAGGTTCAGCATTCTGGGCAGAAACTATTAGTCAGGTAAAAATGTTAAATCCAACAACAACTATCGAAACCTTGATACCTGATTTTAATGGAGATGTTGAAGCCATACAACGAGTAATTGATGCCAGCCCCGAAGTGATTTCACATAACCTGGAAACTGTGGAAAGGATTACTCCTGTTATCCGTAGCCATGCCCTTTATCATAGGAGTTTGAAAGTTTTAAAATTTATAGCCGATTCAGGTGTGGTTGCCAAATCGGGAATAATGCTTGGTTTAGGTGAAAAACAGGATGAGGTTTTACAAGCACTTGATGACTTATCGGTAGCTGGTGTAAAAGTTGTAACCATAGGCCAGTATCTTCAACCTAATCCTCACTTGCTAAAAGTTAAAGAATATATAACGCCCGAAGTTTTTAATTTTTATAAAAAAGAAGGATTAAAGCGTGGTTTCTCTTTTGTTGAAAGCAGCCCTTTGG
>JABMQB010000496.1 GCA_013203525.1 Mariniphaga sp. | reverse complement strand
GGCATAAGCTGTAATGTTGGGCAAACCATATTTCCTGGGCAAAAACTGGGAAGAGCTGCGCGACTACCTGATGGAAATTATTATGTGGGCTTCTCCCTTTTTCATAGCGATATTTACTCTAAAAATCAAAGATACATTGTACCTGAATTTTATTTGAAAGAATCTAATATTACGCAATTAGATATTTCAGGAAAATACAAATCAATTCACGATGAAAAAATTATAATTAAAGAGTTAACCCGTAAAGAGCGTAAATCGTTAAAAAAGTAATAAATACTTCGTTTTGATAGAAATTCAAAAAACAAACCAATCAGCTGAATGTAACTTTATAGAAATTCTTGGATATGAATAAAACCGGTTTAATAATATTGTTTTTTATGATGTTAAAATTAGGTGCTTTATCACAAACCAACAGTGAAATAGCCAGGGTTATAAATGAGCAGTCGGCTAATTCTTTGGCATTATGCAAACAACTTCATCAAAATCCAGAATTATCAACCATGGAGTTTAAAACAGCCAAACTAATGGTGGCAGAGTTGGAAAAAGCAGGGATGGAAGTTTATCCTGACTTTGGTGGGAATAGTGTAGTTGGAATCTTAAAAAACGGAAAAGGTCCGGTTGTTATGATCCGTACTGATATGGATGCATTACCTATTGAGGAAAAAACCGGATTGGATTTTGCCAGCTCAGTAATTTCTGAAAATTCTGATGGCGATGAAGTAAGTGTAATGCATGCTTGCGGGCATGATATTCATATGTCGGTTTGGGCTGGGGCTATTCATACATTAGTTACTTTAAAAGATCACTGGAAAGGAACATTGATGGTAATTGCACAACAGGCTGAAGAGTTAAGTCAGGGAGCAGGCCCGGCAATTGATGCCGGATTGTTTTCAAAATTTCCTGTTCCCGATTATGCACTGGCCTATCACATTAATCCTGAATTGGAATCGGGTAAAATAGGATTAGTTGGAGGACCTGTATTTGCCGGTGTGAAAACTGTGAATATTACTGTTTTTGGGAAAGGTGGGCATGGAGCATATCCCGAAAAATGTATCGATCCGATCGTAATTGCATCAAGAATTGTGCTGGATTTACAAACAATTGTAAGCCGTGAAATAAGTCCCCTTGACCCTGCTGTTGTTACGGTTGGATCAATTCATGGAGGTACCCGCCCAAATATTATCCCTGATGAAGTTAAAATGGAACTTACTTTACGCTATTACAGTGAATCGGTATTGGAACAAATTTTAAGTGCCATTCAGCGAATCAGCAATGCAGCTGCAACTATGGCTGGAATTCCTGACGATAAACTGCCTTTGGTTGAAGTGGAACCGGAAAATACACCACCGGTAATAAATGATAACAAGTTGAGTTCATTGGTTCGGCAATTTGCCTCAGAAACCATTGGCGAGAAGAATATTTTACAAACTTCGCCTGCAATGGTTGGGGAGGATTTTGGAAAATACGGACTAACTCCTGAAAATGTTCCTATTTGCTTGATTTGGTTAGGAAGCACTGCTCCCGATGAAATGGAAAAATTAAAAGCAGAAGGAAAAGAACCTTATCCGTTACATTCGCCCTATTTAAATCCTGATTATGCAAAAACCATTGAAACCGGAATTAAGGTGATGGTGGGGAATGTGCTGGGTTTGATGAGAGATTAGTTGGTTGAAGTAGTTGTCACCCTACTCAAAGTAAAAGTTTGGATACACTTGCTGTTACATTATACACGTATACTTTAGGAAAGAAGAATTTGAAAAATGGATTAATAGCGATTTAATTGGTTTTTAAGTTTTTCCTTTGTATTTTTTTACTGTATTTGATGCTTCCTTTTTTGTTTTGTAGTTAACAAATTAATATTAAGCTCAATACGTTTTTTTATAAGTAATCCAGAAAACCATGAGGTCTTGCCTCATGAATGAATGGAAATAAAATTTGTGAACGCAGTGAACACCATGAAAAAAGCTTTGCTTTTTTTCAGAAACCCCGTGCTCTTGGCACAGGGTAGTTCACAATTTTAAAGTACACTTTTAAGTTTAATAAAAAATAATATGAAAGAATTTTTTTCCGATAAACTAAAAAAACTTGAAATAATAGTTGAAAAATCACCAAAAATTGATCGCCATTTTTTAATACCAAAGGAAGAATTTATTGAACGCCGGCAGAAGACCTGGAAAGCTTTATTGAAAAAGGCAGATATTGATGTTGCATTTGCTTTTTCAGATGAACATTATAGTGGTGACGTTCCATATCTGGGAGGAAACATAAATTATTCTATTGAACAAGTGGCATTTGGACTTGGTCCTGACCCAAACACTTCCGGAATTATCGCAGGATTTGAAGGTGTTTACATTGCAGGACAGCTTGCAAAGCGTGCAGGGATAATGGTATATCCCACCGAAAGTCTGCAATTGGCCGATGAAAAATATCCGGTTGAAGGTTTTACCTTAAAAGATATTCTGGAAAGGATTGCGGGTCGAAAAGTTAATCGTATCGGGCTTCTTTCTCCGCGGCAGGTTGTTCCTGACGGAATTGTTACCAACCTGGAACAAATTGTGGGCAAAACAAATGTTATTGATGTTCAGGTACCATTTCAAGAAGTAAAAAATCTTAAAAGTGTAAATGAAATGACCCTCATTGAAGATGCTTCTTATATTACTTCCCTTGCTCTGCGGGTTATGCTGGCTGTTATGGAACCAGGAATGGATGAAACTGAAGTGGCTGCATTTGGTGATATGTTGGCAAAATGGATGGGATGTGAACGACAGGGATTTCAGACAATGGTTGGTTCAGATGTAGCTTGCGCAACAATGATTGGTCCAGCTCTAAACCGGCAGATCATTGAAGGTGAATTTATACATCTTGGGACATCCTTTAAAAGGGATGGTCTTACCGCTTGTTGCAGGAGAAGTCTTTTTACCGGGAATAGTGGAATAACACCATATCGCGACTATTTCAGAAGAATAGTGGAAGAGGGCTTTGTCACCGGATTTAATGCTTACGTGGACATTTCTGAAAACAATAGACCGGCCAAACTTCAGGAACAGGCATTAGTGGATTTTTTTAATACAAAAACGGATGAAATGATCCAAATGGTACATACAGAATATGGATCAAAGGTAGCTATATCATTAAAGGAACAACTTTTTAAAAGAATTCCCGGTATAACAACTGGATTATCGAGAATGAAACCTTACACAGGAACTCATAATTCTGGATATACTGAATGTCAGGAGTTTTACGGAGCTATTACTCTTGAATCGGAGAAGCCTTTGGAAAAACAGGTGGTTACAATGTTGGATGTTGCTCTTCGGGGACGGGGCAGCAAATGGATGGGTGAGGAATTTGAACAGATTATTCCCGGGTTCGATTACTGGGTGGTGGAGGACACCTTGGGAAAATACGGAAATAAAGTAAAAAATCTTACCGGAGAGCTTCAGCCTAATGGAAAAATCGTTAAGGGAATTGGGAAAATCCCTGTTAACGTTCAGTCATTGGTAGGTAACCTGAATGAGTATGAGGATTAACTCTTATTTGAAATTAGATTAAACATTTTGATTTGCTTTGGATAAAATAACCATACTTTGACAAACACAAAACGGGATGTATAAATCATTTTTGTGAATTACGCACTGTTGTCGAAGAACGTCAAAGATTTCGTTTATACAAATTGAAAATTATTTACATAATAAAGAAAATTCTTAAAGTTGACTATCTCCGTGGCAGAGCCAAGGAGTACCTGCCAGACGGCAGGCTGGTTTCGCCAACTTTATTTCGGCAAAGAAGCCGAAAATCGAATTTTCTCTATTTCACCTCACTGTCAGTCTTTCGACTGACATC
>JABMQB010000495.1 GCA_013203525.1 Mariniphaga sp. | reverse complement strand
ATTATATGAACTTCCTATTTCAATTTGAAAGGAATGCGAATAGAATTTTCTGCAAAAGTTTTATTTACGCAAAAATATTTTCAAGTCCCGAGTCGCGAATAAACAAACAGGTTGTTTGGGTTTCATCCACCATCCGTTCCATAAATTCAAAATTAGGATTAGGAACCAATCCAAAAATATTGAGATCAGCTGACGGTGCTTTTTTTATCAATTCATTAAAATTATCGATATACACGGCCATTTCGGTTTTTGGTAAGCGAGCCTGATCTATTAATCCAGTCATAAATTTATGTGCCTGTACTTTTTGCTTTTCGTTTTCAACAACGGTAACAAGGCGTATTTTTGCATCCCAGTTTCGTTTTAATTTATATGCAACCAAAATTGATAAATCGAGGTTTCCAATATCCCATGAAATTTTCCAATCAGGTGCGCGATTCCTAATCCATACATTAATCATTTGCCTTTGCCCCAACCCATATTTTGGATGTTGTGAGTAAATAAGTACACCAATTTGTAATCGTGCTGCTTCTTCTATAATCTCGCTAAATCCTTCGGAATAGGATTTGCGGTTTATCATATTCAAAAATATAATATTTGGTTTTATAAACGATCCCTGGTATGCCTGGTTGGCAAAGTTCACTCCATCCGCAAAATTTTCAGTCCTGATAACCGTCCACGATGAAAATACTTTATTCTTCTGAAATGATTGTGAAAGATCACTTACCTGATTTTCCAACACATCGGCATTATTTTTTGAACCTATCCCAAGTAGCTTAATTGAACCTTGTGGTAATGCAACATTCTTCAAAAATGAAAAAACACCCTTTATTGAAATAGCATCTCTAACCGGAATTAAAAGATTTGGTTTCCATGCTCTTTCCTGCCTGTGCGACAATAACGAAGTGCGTTTGGCAGCCCATTCGGCAAACGAAACAAATAATCCGCTACGTACATCCTCGAAAGGAGTAGTTAGTTTTCGTTGTAACAAGATTCCATATACAATTACAGTAACTGCAACCGAAATAAGACTTATAGTTGGATTAATAATAAACATTGCCAAAACCGATGTAATTAGTCCAATCCACGGCACCCACTTTGCAACCTTAAACATAGGCCGAAAACTAATTAATCCAAGATTTTGCTCAATTATTACAACAATATTCAGCATGGCATAAGTAATCAGGAAAAACATAGTAACAAGTGGAGCAACCGCATTCAGATCGCGTAACAACATGGTAAGAAAAACCAGGATACCAGTCACAAACATTGCATTTCGGGGTTGCCCTGTTTTGTTTGTATTTCCCAGCCATTTACCTGCCGGTAATACCCTATGTTCACCCATAGCATATAAAATTCGCGATGAACCAACCATCGATGCCAGAGCAGATGAAAAAGTAGCTCCAAGCACACCGGCTATTACCAAAGGAGGAAAAAATGATTTTTCGATTATAATATTGTAGTTATTAAGTAATTCTTCGGTTGTTGCCGACCGGGCTACCCAATAGGCCAGGCTCATATAAATTAAAAAACTTATTCCGATTGCCCACAAAGTACCAACAGGAATACTTTTACGGGGATCTTTTAATTCGCCCGACATGTTGGCTCCGGCCATAATTCCGGTTGCAGCCGGGAAAAATACAGCAAATACTATCCAGAACCCGGAACCGGAAAAGTTGTTTTCGATTGAACCCGGGAATCTCCCCCATTGTAATAAATCGACTGTACTGTTTTGCATCGATCCATAATAGGCTGCCAAAACTATTACAATCAGCGACGATACAATAACTGCCATAATAATATATTGGGTTCGGATAGCTAAATCGGCACTTTTATATGCAATGGCGTAAATTATTATAAAAACTACAAGGTCGATAATAACTGCCGGGTGATTGGGAAAAATGGAAAGCCAGCCTTCCCTGAATCCAAAAATATACATCGTAACGGCCATTCCCTGTGAAACATAGCGTGGAATACCCAAGCTTCCACCAACCTCGAGCCCCAACGATTGAGATATGATTGCATAAGCTCCACCAGCACCAATTTTAATATTGGTGGTTATCGACGACATTGAGAGTGCCGTAGTAACAGTAATTAAAAATGAAATAATTATAATGAGCCATGCCCCAAGTAATCCGGCATTTCCTACAACCCATCCTAAACGGAGATACATTATTACTCCAAGAATTGTAAGCAAGGTAGGTGTAAAAACTCCACCAAAAGTGCCAAACTTTTTTAATGTTTTTGTCTTTCCCATTTTAATTATCAATCAACTAAAATAAGAATTTAAAATTCAGGAATTATTAAATTTTAGTATTGATCGAAAATATATCACAAGTAGCAAATCCTTTCCTAATAATTGATAGGAAAAAACATTGTTGAAAGTATGTACTTTATTGTTGAAAGTTCATATTCTCATTCCATGCAGGAAAAATCCAAGTGGGCTTCAATAAAACCTACCGGGCAATTAAAAGTTGTTTTGTACTTTGTTTATTACCATTTACCAACCGGCAATTATACATCCCATTAGTCATACTGGAAACATTTACTTCAACCTGATTCTGTCCGGCTGCCAATTTACCCGGATGGTATTCATAAACTAACTGCCCGTTCATATTTACTATTGTTAAAACAGTATTTTCAGATGATTCAATTTGAAAACTGAAAGTAACCTTTTCTGAAGCCGGATTGGGATAAACCACAAAATCATTTTTATCATCGCCTGTTGCAATAGCACCTGTTGCTCCGGCTACAAAACTAATACAATTGCCATACGCTGTTCCGGCGCTGTTGGTTGCATACGACCTGGCATAATACGTTGTACCTGGGTCCAAACCTGCAAGATTAACTGTGTATTGGCCAAGCCCTGATCCGGAAATTAAAGTTTGATCTTCAATTGTAGGATTAAAATATGTTGCCCACGCAATTCCCCTTTCCGTAATTTCACCTCCACCATTTTCAATTACGTAACCCTTCAATTCGACACTGGTATTTGAGTTTTCAACCAAAAACTCGGTAGTGACAGTTGGAGGGCTAACAATTCCTTGCCTGGCAAGGTAAGCCTGTTTTACAACTTGTTTAATTATATCATTCTGATCGTATTCCATTAACATCAGGACAAAAACATATAATGCAGCTTCTTGAGATCCTGGCCTTATAGACAATTGTTTTAAAATTGGTAAAGCTTTGTTCCTTAGACTATTAAAATTGATAGGAGTATTTATTTTCACACCGCTTTTAAGAAGCAATGATGTTGCAGTAGTATCTTCATATGATAAAATTGATGTAAGAGCCCTGCCTAAACGGGTATCAATACTATCGGGGTAAAGCGGCTCCTCCCAATCCAGGGCTCCATAGCCATTCATAATACTGTCAAAGTCGGTACAAAAATCTTTAAAAAAAAGATGATCTATATCTATCGAATCCATCATACTTAAATAACCGGGATAAACAGATTGAACTACCTCAAAAGTATTAGGACTCTCCATTTTGTAACTATTAACAACTGCCAACCTGAACTCCGAATGTTTTAATGACTCAGAGGCCAGAATATACGACAAATAAGAATCTTTCATAATTATACTATCATAATGGGTCTCTAAAAGCGCCTCAATGGCATCTGAATAATATTCATCAAAATCAATTACTTCAAAATCATTTGATGCCATTATTGATTCTATCGTATCCATATATGCCTTAACATAAACATCATCAAAACCAAAAGCATTTAATGAAAATAAAAAAGACGGGTATTTATTACTAAGCACATCAAATGCAGTTGTATCTGATAAACTTATATGTGCTGCCTTTTCACAATCTACTGCCACACCCTTATGATAACACATATAATAAACGTATCCGGAAATATATGTAATTTTTGCCTGCCCGTGTTTTTTTCCATCTACAAAATTAACTTCTTCAGTACGACTTAAATAACCACGATCTATTTCTTTTATCGTAACTGCTCCGTAATAATTTCCGTCAAAATTGCGGTTGCCAATATATATTGTTGAATCTCTGTCATCATCCCATGGATCAAAATAAGTTGTTTTAACTACCCTGCCTCCTAAACTCTCCACCTTTTTTTTAGGCGTTGCTTCAGTCATCAAAGTATATAACGATCCTGATGCAATAAACACAAATACTCCAAATATTGATATTGACAGGATTGACTGCCAAAGCGATCTTTTAAATAGTTTCTTTTTCATGATATTTTGGTTTAATTAATTTGATTCCGATTAATACTCCGGCTGCAACTCCCACCAATCCTGCTAAAATATCTCCGAATGAATAAGCCCCGGACACTACTCCTGTTAACTGCAAAATTTCCCAACCAATTACCAATAACAATATGGAAGCAAACCAGAAATATTTAATGCGTGATTTGCTTTGCCACCATATTCCTGTAATTAATATTGAATAAGCAAAAGCCCATAATCCGCTAGGAAGAGAATAAACAAGCCATTCAGGAAGAAACAGATTAAAAGAAAGAGATTTTTGCCTTATTAAGCTAAGCCATTTCTCAACTCCAAGTGACCTGAACCAATCAAAAAACACAGGTTCTGCAGGTCGAAATAAAATATAGAATAGCCCTCCTGATAACAAAGCAATAACAGAAATAGAAATGTATAACCTATTGATTTGATTAGTTGAAATATATGGCAACCTGTCTTTCATCTTTCAATTAGCTTATTCTAACCTGAAGAAAATCAAATTCCCTTTTACAAAAGAATTAGCAAAAATTACGAAGAATACTTTTTAAAAGCAAATTAAACTAATATGCTAACAATTAAATATTCCTCAGGGAATGAGGTGCTGGGAGCAAATTTATATCGAATAATGCAATTTTTAATTTTTGATAACAAACCTGCCAATTCCAAAATCGCCTCTTGAATTTTTAAGCTTATAGAAATATAGCCCTGTATTCAATCCATTACGACTGAAGATGATTTTGTTATTTCCGGGTTGAAAAAATCCAGCATCCTTTTGAATCAGAATCCTTCCCTGGTTATCAAATACTGTTAATAAAATCTGTGTTTCTTCTTTTAGTGAAAACTGAAAATTAGTTGATTCAGAAAACGGATTTGGATAATTGAATACTGAAAACATACCAGAATTTTCAATGTTCTTATTATCCTGCAATGCTGTATTTAATACAGAAATATCCATGGTAACCGTTGTAATTGAACGAGGCGGAAGGATAATTTTTTCATCAGAAATATTTTCAATTTGAATTCCGTTTTCATTTTCAGATGTTCTGTAAGCTTCAATACTGTCGATATTATAACCTGGAACTGAAAGCTGAATAGTTCTTTCTACTGTTTCTGATCGATTTATCGCAACAAACGTAGCTGAGTCAGAATCGGCACTTAAAAAAGCCATCGTTTTTATATTACTACTTGAATAAGAAGATTTAACTCGTTGCCACCCTGGGTGGATATATGCTGAGAATTGTTTAAACACATAAAAATCTTTTGTGCGGGAATAGCCTTTTGAATTATTCCATTGATTTCGGTCCCATGGAAAATCAAGATTTACCAATCCCCCTCCGTTAGTCCAGATCAGATCCCAATATAAATAAGCTGCAACGCTTTCTTCTGATAATGATTGAAACATCATTCCTGCTACAGTAAACCAACCGGCTCTTGAATATTCAGTTTGGAAATGCGGAATTTCAGGATGGAAATTTCCAACTTTTTTATAATTGGTTGAAGTAAAAGGATCGTTTTCAACAGTTCCGCTTTCGGCTCCATGATATAAATGGTGGGCGATTCCATAAATCTTTGAATCATCGAGGGCATTTATATAATTTTCAACCGCATTGTATCCTATTCCAACACATTCAGGCCCTAAAAACCTGGGTACACTATCACGTTGAACAATTGTATCGCTTACTGCATTTAATGCCTTATTGTATCCCGCAATAGTATCGCTTGAATTAATGGTTTCTGAAGGCCGTAACAAACAACTCTCCCAACTTGCACTAAAATCAGGTTCGTTCTGAATACTTATATAGGTTGGATAAATACCATTGACATTATAAT
>JABMQB010000494.1 GCA_013203525.1 Mariniphaga sp. | reverse complement strand
TTTAAAGCTAAAGCAATTGAATTTAAAATATAAAATATCCAGTTGTTAATAATCCGGTAAACCTTGTTATATCTGAATTTGAAAGGAATTATATTTAAAAAGATAAAAGGAAGATTTACAATTAAAATGGCTGAAATGTCAAAGCGGATACCGTAAAAAATTATCTTAAGGAATTCCGTAAAATCTAAATCGGAAAAATAAGAAGTATTGAAAACATAAAAAAGAATTCTTGAAACTGTAAATAATACTAATATTACCAGTAATCTGAGAAAAGTTACAGAACAGATATTTCCATTATACCAGGGTTTGTTTTGCATAAATGCAAAGATAAGAAAATGGGAGCTTATTTATTGATTATTTAGATATTATTTTTACAAGGCTGGAATGGAGGATTGAATGAATGAATGATTGATTGAGTGATTGATTGGGTGATTGGGGGAGTGATTGATTGAGTGATTGGGTGAGTGAGTTATTGATTGATTGATTGATTGATTGATTGATCCATACGGACTCCCTACGGTCGTTGGGTGAGTGAGTGATAGGGGGAAATAATTCCCCTCCTAATTTTAGGAGGGGCAGGGGTGGTTTAAATTGGAAATTAAGGATTTGGCAATATGAATAGTTAAAGTCCAATAATGAGAACAACCGTAACACTCGAAAGATTGAAAAGGAAAGGATACTTTTCTTTTTCAGAGCAATTTCAGAAATCATATCGGTCAGTGTCAAATGAGACACAACTCGAAATTTCTTTTGCCTGCCTTGTCGGCAGACAGGTCTGATGAACCGCCAAGTCCGTACGGACGCTTGGTGGTCCCGACCTCCGGTGCGGGATAAATAGTGAGAGGTGCACTGGCCCGTACGGGTCAACCACCTACTCGATTAGCACCTGTGGTCTAATCACGCGATTCATTTAACCACCATAGATTTGTTGTGTTGATGTTGTCAACATATTCAAGTACCATGTTAAATATAAGCTCTCGACCAGGCTCCAAACTTTCAAATTCTTCGTCTGTAGAATATTTTGTGGTCATATGTGCTGTAGCCTTATTAGCCATTTTTATTAGATTACATAAATGTTGTTTTTCATGGTTTTTTAAATTGCTTATAGGATAAGGAGGTTTTCCAGGAATTACATCCCAAACTTGAACATCTTCATTCATTTTACTTACAAAATATTCAAGTTGATTGCCTCGACATGTCAATCCAAGAAATTGAATAAGAGCCCTTGCAAAAACGATGGAAATCTCAAAAGCGGGATCCAAATATTCACTTTGCCAATTGCATTTACGTTGATCTTCTTCTTTATCATATTCAATTGCTTTTCGTCTAAGTTTATATAAGTCCCATGCTCGTAGTGAATTCAGTCGATAAGGAATATGCTTATCCAAATATTCATTTTGTTCATTTACAGACAACATGATTTTATATTTTTTTTATTGACCATTGGTGCTAACGGCAGTCTGTCTAAAAACCCTGAATGTTATTATTTATTCTCAATCTATAAATTTCTAAATAGCTGTTTTTTAATATTATACGTTTTGCTGTTTTGTCAAAATAATTGTTTTTTAATAGTTTTTAGACAGTCTGACGGTCTCGTATATGGTTTGTGGCGGTTTTTGGAAAGCAAATCTTTCAACATACACAAATATTTATTAGTAGTTAAATCCTTGATATTTAGCAATTCACTCGCCATAAACTATATGCAATGTTGTGTGCAGTATATTCATCACACTTTGTTAATTATCAATATTTTATCTCTTTACTTTTAGTACCTTATGCAAGCCTGGAATAAACATTGGAGTTCTCTGTTTATATTCTAAATATTCTTTACCCAGACGTTTCTCTAATTCTGGTTCTTCTATTTTTTTCAATTCAAGAATATTAGCAAGAATAAATAACGGTGTAAAAATCAGAATTAGTGAAAAACTGCCAATCCAAAAACCAATTCCAAACATTAAAAAAAATATCCCTGTCAACATTGGATTTCGAGTATAAGCATATGGCCCAGTGCATACTAACTTCGGAGG
>JABMQB010000493.1 GCA_013203525.1 Mariniphaga sp. | reverse complement strand
GTAAAAAAGATTTACTATGCAAAAGAAAAGACAAAACATTTGTTGTCGGAGTTTATTTTCCAAGGATACAACAGACATATAAAGCTATTGAGAAAAAACTTTTGCAAGACAACGCTGGGGTTTCAAAAAACTACGTTGACGGACTTTTATTTTTCACAAATCAATACTTGACAATAGGAGAAAGAAAGAAACTGGCAACAGCAAGTGGCAACAAAAACACTGAGATATTTCATCTTGAAAGAATAGCTTTAATACTTAACTCTCCCGTTGGATATGGAGTTCGTTTAGAGTTTTTAGATATTCAGTTAAGCAAAACAGAACAGTTATCATATTTTGCTCTTAAGGACAAAGAACTTACATCTATTCAAAAAAAGCTTTCGGAAATTTTGATTGCATTTAATGAAACAGGTAGCTTTACAAATCTTTCAACTGAAAAAATTTCAGAATTCAAGGAGACGCTTGAAACGATTGTTGGAGACCGCAATTCAATTTTCGTTTTTGGAAATTCTATGATTGACCGATTGCATGTGCCGTTAACCGAATTGCAAGAGTTTAAAAAAAATTTAGAATACATGACAGGCGATGGTTTTCTTTGGGGTAATGCTCCACTTGATAAATTAAGAGTTCCACTGAAAGACTTGGAAGAATACAGAGACATACTTTATGAAATTGTTGGTGAGGATACTTTTTCAGCAACATCACCGGTAAATAAATTGTTTGTTCCACTGAAAGACCTTGAAGAATATAACATGCAACTTAATGAAACAATTGAAAAGCTAAAAGAGATTGAAGAAATAAAGAGAAGGACAAATATCAAATGACAAAACTCTTAATGACAACAGCACATGTTACTAATGGTGTAGCCAATAAGGATTACAGTGGTTTACAAAGTCTATTGTTCGTATCAATTTTGGTATATTTTGATAAGTTAACAAGCCCGCTTTCCCCTACTGGCCATACCATAAACCCTTATACCAAAGTGAAAAATAAATTATTGTAGGTTCAATGGGAAAAATTCCAAATAGACTAATTCAACCACCATCAGCAATTGTTCATGAGTTACCTGTCGAAACCAAACTACAAGAACTGCCTTATGATAAAATAGCGTGGGAGAATTTTGAAAAGTTATGCCTGAGATTAGTCCTGCAAGAATGCGAAATAGAGGACTGTAGACAATATGGCGTTCAGGGAGATGCTCAAGAGGGTATAGATATATACGCCAAAAAGGAATCTGCTGAAAAATATACCGTTTATCAATGCAGGAGAGTACAGAATTTCGGTCCTCAAAAAATAATAAATGCAATAAGTACATTTCTTATGGGAGATTGGGTTTATAACACTGAAAAATTTGTGTTATGTACACAAGAGAGGCTTAACTTTAAAAAGAGGGAAGATGAAATAATAGCGCAAAGAAAGATTCTTAATGAAAAGAGTATTTCACTAAAAATCTGGGATAAGCATGGGCTTGATAGTGAATTAAAGAAATATCCTCAGTTGGTCTACGATTTTTTTGGAAGGGAATGGGTTAAGGCTTTTTGTGGGGATGAAGCAATTAATAATATTAAGGTGTCTGCACCCTTACCTGATAAAAAAAAATATAAAAACCCCAACGGATATATTTCAAGAAGGATTATTGCTTTTACTAATAGTGAACTACATACATTCTTTGAACAAGGAGAAAGCATAACAAAAATCCTTGAAAAAGAAAACAGAATTTCTTTATTGGGATGGGCAGGAACAGGAAAAAGTTTTGAACTTCAAAGGTTGGCTTATGAACTAAGTTTAGACAACAATCCGTATTTTCCTTTTCTTATTAAACTAAATATTCATACAGAAAAATCCATTCAAGATTATATCCCAGAAATTACCAAAATACCTCAGAATGCCATTGTACTTTGTTTAGATGGATTGGATGAAGTTCAGGTTGGTAGTTTTAATAGTGTTAGCAGAAAAATTATGGAGTTTGGTGTTGCTTTTCCAAAAGTTAAAATTGTTGTTTCCTGCAGATCCAATTTCTATACTACGGTATTAGAAAATGAAGGCTTGAGCACGTTACAAGGTTTCAAATCTTTCACTCTTGCTAACTTGAATTCAAAGGAAGTGGAAAATTATCTCGAAAAAAAACTCCACTTGAAAAAAAACAGCTTTTTACAGGAAATCCAGGATAAGAGTCTCGAATCAATTCTTTATATTCCATATTACTTAATTAAGCTATCTGAACAATACCTGAAAAACAATAGAATCTCAAACAGTAAAACAGAGTTGTTTGCAGAAGTAATAGAGGAGAATATTAAAAAGGATGTAGCGAGATATTTCCCAGATAAAAGAGAGGCTTTAGAGAGAGAAATGCGCATGCTTTTAGAAAAGCTTGCATTTGTTTTGGAATATCAGGGTAAAAATCATTGCACATGGGAACAACTACAAAAATGCTTTAAAGAAAAGGAATTAACTATAATTAAAAGTGCTGGATCATTACTTGACGGAAATGAAGGATTAAAATCTGTTTGGAAATTCAACCATAACAATATACAAGAATATCTTGCAGCAATAATTCTTTCAAAACGAACGTTCGAGGAAGTAAAGAAAGTTATTGGATTTCAACCAAGCTTTAAAAAAGTAAAACCTACATGGGTTAACACTTTATCGTTTTTAATAAGCATTCTTATCAGTATAGATAAATTAGGTGAGAAACTGCTTTCTTGGCTTATCAAAAATGAACCGGAATTAGTCGTACAGTTTGAGCCTGATAAATTGGACAATGTTATTCGTCATCAAACATTCATTAAGATATTTTCCTTTTATAAAAAGGAGAAAAGAAGCATCAATAGAACAAAATTCAATAGTCGAGAGCTGTCCAAATTTTCAATGTGTGAAAAAACTTTGGGATTCTTAAATCAAGAATTGCAGTTGACACAACCAATTTCATCAAGAGGCAATGCTTTAGGCCTAATTTCATATTACCGTATAGAAACTGATTTTTCATCTCAAAGAGAACAGATTAAACACCTAATTGAGCAGAATGTTTATGAGCCAAAATCTACCTTAACATATTTATCAATTAAAGCTTACGTGGAGATATTCGATTTGGATTCCAAAGACTTCAAAAGACTAATGAACACTTTTTCTGAATCACAAAATACCTGGATAAGGTTTATTATTTTTTATGCAATTCATAAACAAGGCTTTCAAGATCAATACATTGATTATGTTATTTCCAAAATAAAAAAGATAATCAATAAAGAAATTGAGAATAATGATAGGCTTTCAAATGAATATTCAGAGCTAAAAGAGTGTATTAAATGTATTAAATCTGTTGAATCTGTGAACAGGGTTGTCGACTTTATTTTGGATGATTATGGAACGATTTCTTATTCGGTTTATTTTACGGAAATTATTGAATATATATTAAATCTTATTGCAAAATCATATCCTACTGATGAAATTTTATTTAAGAAAATAAAATTGGCTTTTAGCTCAGAAATAATGAGCATTAATGATAAGCAAGTTAAACAGTTTATTCAATATTTTGAAAAAACAGGAAATAGAGCCAGAGCATTCAAAGAACTGTACGATTCAAACTCAGATGATTTGAAATACCACATCCTCAACCAACTTGCTTTGCTAGCAGATGAGGAAGCAATAAAATTATTTGCGAGTGAATTTAAAAATTCAAGAATAGAAAAAAGAACTGTAGAAGATTTTCAGTATCGCTTAGAACAGGACAATCCTAACCTTAAACTTTTTAATCAGTTGATCAATGAAAAGGAAGAAATACTCTTGCCAATCTATCGAGATTATGATAAAGAGACAATGGAAAGAAACGAAAAAACAAAGGAGCTACTGTTCAGTAAGGATAATTTTAAAAAAGCGATTGAGCAAATTTTTATTGATGAAGGGAAAAATGAGTTATCCTATGATGAGATTTGGGAAATTCAGAAATCAGAATTTCAGGGTAAATATTTGCCAATTGTATATGAAACTACTCGTTTGTATGACAAACATCAAACAAGAAACAAGACTAAGCTTTTAGAATGGATTGAGGGTAACTGGGAACCTTATTCAATAAGTAAAATAATAGGTTTTTTAAAAAATGTAAAAGAAACTAAGTTTTCTGAAGACCAAATTGCTTTCATTACAAAATGGTGCGATAAAAAGTCCAAACAAGTAGATTTTAAGAATGCATTATCTCATCCTGATCTCAATACTACAAGTGCAAATAGAGATGCCATTAAATTGTCTTTTTTGATTAGAAGACTTGACCTTAGGGATTACTCTACAGAATTATTTTTGGATATGCTATCTTTTCAAAGATGGGATGATAATGAAATTAACATCTTTGATTTTGTTGAGAAGGTTGTACCAAAAGATCAAATGGATGTGCGTGTACTTAAAAACTTGTCAGACGGAATTGCACATCATATGGTATTGGATGCTCATTTGGACTATTGTGTAAAGCATAAATTATATCAGTCTTGTACAAGTTTGATCTCCTATTTGAAGGACAACGACTACATAAGGTATAAAGTATTAGACACTTATTTAGAACTGAATGGAGATTTAAGTCAATTGGAAAGGCTTTTGCCAAATATCATGGATGACTTCAGATACAAATTAATTCAAAGACTGATCCAAAAAAATAGCAAAACCGTTTCGAGACTTTTGTTATATGCCTTTAAATCTGAAGAAAATGATGATGCCAAATTAAGACTTGCTGATTGCTTAATACAACTTCAGAATATGAAGGGTGTTAATTTTTATATTAACTATGTGAAAAGGAATAAAGTTATCCCAGACAATTCATCACTTTCAAATTCATTTGACAGACTTTCTTCAACTAAATTTTTAAAGCAAATTTTTAATTTGTATGAAATGGGGTTTAATGAGGAAATCAAACAGGATGTGTTCAGCAACTTAAAGGATATAGCCATTAGTGCATTAATGAAAATTGGACTGCACAATGATAATTTTCCAAAAACGAAAAGATTATTTGCTTTATATAAGATTAAATTTAAGGTAATGACTTTTCTGAAACTGCATAAATTACCTGAAATTATTGTTCTCAATTTAAAACACTATTTTGAGAACATGGAGCATCAATATTATGTAAATAAGAGTTTGAATATAGACTTGAAAGAAGCATTAAATAAATATTCTATTATTGGATGAAACTTCAAGTATATTTAAGAATTAAATACTTGCCTGTAACATGAAATAAACTGGATTAATGCGCAGATTATTCATATCGTAATGCAAAAT
>JABMQB010000492.1 GCA_013203525.1 Mariniphaga sp. | reverse complement strand
TCTTCTTTTTCCAACTCTTTAAATTGATTCATCTCAGCCTCCATCCCATGTACAATCATTTCCCTGTTTTCACCGGGTAAATTCTTCAGGCTGAAACAAAAGGAATATTTATCGGAATTACATAAAATTGGGGCACTCGAAATTGTATCTAAAAATTTCGCATTTAAAGGATCAGATGTATCAATTTCGGTAGAGATTTCCGGATTATCTATAAAGAAAGGAATAAACCAGTTGCTTATTTCACTAAAAAAAGGAAATGCTTTTAGCATCGAAAAAGAACCCAGGAATACATCAGCACCTTCCATCTGTAGTTCGCTAAATTCTTCCATCTTATTAAGTAATCCGGGTGAATCCTTAAAAATCTCTTCCCATTCCGGATTTTTATCATCTGAAAGCCCTTCCTCCATTAAACTATCAAGGTTAATTTTATTTTTAAGATTAGGGCTAATTTTTATCATTTCAGGAATAATTTCATCCCTTATCTTTTGCTGAAGTTTTTCGGTTTCT
Organism: Mariniphaga sp.; assembly: GCA_013203525.1. Lineage (GTDB taxonomy): Bacteria > Bacteroidota > Bacteroidia > Bacteroidales > Prolixibacteraceae > JABMQB01. The sequence continues at coordinate 4,867 of JABMQB010000492.1, read as the reverse complement.
TTTGAACGGATGAATTGAAGGATCACCCATTCCAGGTTCTTTTTAAATTCATGATTTTCATTTAAAATTACTAACCTTCCATATATTGAAGGTAAGAACTGCAATCGTGAATCGTATTTAAAAAAGCATATCAGTATTCCAATCAATGCCCGTTGCCTGACTTCAGCTTCGCCTTTTTCAAAAGCATCAAACAATAGCGACATTTTTTTCTCATCGAAATAACGTAACAAACTTAAGGTAATTCCAGAGATTATAAGTGATTGATAGGAAGGCGTTAGCACGCCACCTTTAAGTAGTTTTGTAAGAAACAATGAATCCTCTGACTTGATTTTATCAGTGAACCAGAAATGATAAAAAACAGTTCTTATTTTTTGCTGATATTCATTGTCAAGTTTAATCTTATTCGTATTTTTTGTTAAGGTTTCGTTTACCAACGATTGTAATTCTTTATTGGCCTGATAATCCTCAAGTCCGGTCAGGAAATCCTCAAAATTGACAATGAAAAAATTAGTAAACCTCTTTTTCTTTTGATACTCAACTGATGAAGAATATTTAATTCGTAAAGCTTCATTTACTTTATCAGCAAGTTCGAAAACTGAAATAATCAAATGCCTGTAAACTTTTTTTCTTTCAGGATCATTAATGCCTTCAACAGTATACTTAAGCATATAATGATAGGTCTGTTCAAGATTTCTGCATTCATCATTAAATTGATTTAAATTAAATTCTGATATCAGTTTTTCGAGTTGGTCGAAAGCAGGTTTTAATTTGCGTTCTGAAATATTGTCGCAAATGTGAGTATATTTTGTATGTATCTCTTTTTCCGTCATGATTAATTGTACTATTCAAAAATAAGCTAAATTATAAGTCGTTCAAAACAATTCCTGAATTACATTAATTTTAAGGATTTGCAGAATTAATTATTTAAACGATTTTTTGAAAAAATAAATGTATAAATTTCAAAATTTTTTGAAATAGACGATCGGTTACAGGTCAGAACAGTACGGTAAATTAATGTATTTGCATTACAATTGCAGATAATTTTTTTAAATATTATGAAATCAATAAAGCTAATGGGAATCCGTAAAATGGAAATTGCAGAAGTTCCTGAGCCTGGAATAAATTTTCCTAATGAGGTTAAAATTAAAATGAAAGTGATGGGAGTTTGTGGTTCCGATATTCATTATTATACATCAGGAAATATAGGAACTCAGATAGTGAAATATCCTTTTACTGTCGGGCACGAAGGGGCAGGAATTGTTGTGGAAGTAGGAGATGCTGTTAGCTGTGTAAAACCAGGAGACCGTGTAGCAATTGAACCGGCAATGCCTTGTTTTAATTGTGACCAATGCAAACAGGGAAGGAGCCACACATGCAGAAACCTGCGATTTCTTGGCAATCCTGGACAGGCCGAAGGTTTACTATCGGAATATATTGTTATGCCCGAAACCAGTTGTTTTCCCATACCTGATAATATGAGTTTTGATGAAGCTGCTATCACTGAACCACTGGCAATTGGTGTTTATGCCGTTCAACAGTCTGGTAAAGTAAAAGGGAAAAATATTGGGATTCTGGGAATGGGCCCAATTGGCGAAAGTGTTTTATTACCTGCTTTGGTAAAAGGTGCTGCATCTGCATTCGTTACTGATAAAATTGACAAAAGGTTGGATTTGGCTCATCAGAATGGGGCATCCTGGACCGGTAATCCGAATAAAATAGATGTGGTTAAAGGAATTCTGGAGAAAGAAAATGGAGGATTGGATATTGTTTATGAATGTTGCGGGCAACAGGATGCGTTGGATCAGGCATTACAATTGTTAAAACCGGGGGGAAAATTAATGCTTATCGGCATTCCTGAAACGAATAAGGTTTCATTCGATATTAACCATATGAGGCATAAGGAAGTAACTATTACCAATGTAAGAAGGCAAAATGAATGTGTGGAACCGGCTATTGATTTGATCGCCTCAGGAAAAATATCAGTTACAAACTGGGCAACTCACCGCTATAATTTGGAAGATACCCAGAAAGCTTTTGAGCTGGTTGCTAATTACGAAGATGGAGTTTTAAAAGCCATGATTGACTTTTAGTTTAAAATGTAACAACATTAATATATATTGTTTATTAAATACTTCGAATAATTATCTTTGCTCCCTTTTGAATTTTATTATGGCAGATATAGATTTTAAAAACCTTTCACTTTATAAACCACAAATGGAGTACCGTCGGTTTGGTAAAACCGAAAAAAAAGTTAGTGTTATTACTTTAGGTGGCATGCGTTATTTGCATGGCTGGGACGATCCCAGGGAAACCATTCCTGCCAATACGTTTGAGCAATGTGTTAAAACTGTTGAATTAGCATTTAATCAAGGCATAAACCATATTGAAACTGCTTATGGCTATAAAAAAAGTGAACATCTGTATGGTATTGTTTTAAATGATGTTTTAAAGGTTGAGCGAAGTTCATATTTCCTGATGACCAAAGGAAGCCCAAAAACAGCAAAGGAAACGCGGAGCCTGGTTCAAAAGCAACTAAAAGCCTTAAAAACCGATTATATAGATTTTTATGCATGGCACGGTATAAATAATCATGAATTATATGAAATAGCCTGTAAAAAAAATGGTCCGGTTGAAGAATTACTTAAATTAAAAAAAAAGGGAATAATTAAACATGTTGGATTTAGTACTCATGCTCCTTTGGAAGTGATAATTAAATCCATCGAAACCGATTTGTTTGAATTTGTAAACCTTCATTATTACTATTTTTTCCAACGCAATAAAGGGGCAGTTGATCTGGCTGAAACAAAAGACATGGGTGTTTTTATTATATCGCCAAACGATAAAGGAGGGCAATTATTTAACCCACCGCAAAAACTAAAAGACCTAACCAGCCCTGCTGATCCATTACATTGGAATGCGAGGTATTGTCTTAGCAATCCGGCAGTTCATACGCTAACATTTGGCTTGCCGACTCCTGAACAATTGGATGGGATTTTACCAGCTTCAGTACCTCTTTCAAATCTGGATCAGAAAATAAAAAACAATCTGGATGCTCAGGTTTTAGCTGATCCTTATGCAGGTTTCGAAGGGTATAGTATGCTTAACGACACCTCAGGAATTAATATTCCCGAAATTCTGCGTTTCCGAAAAATGTGGAAATGCTATGGTATGAAGGATTTTGGAATTTACCGCTATAATATGTTCCAGGAAAAAGACCACTGGTTTCCGGGTGTATTCCCAATTGAAGAAAACATGAAGAAAGTGGATTTAAGTAAATGCCCGGAGGGTATTCCGGTTAAAGAGCTTATTCAGGAAACTCATCAGGCTTTATTCAGACCTTCAAAAAATAAATAGGCACAAAGACTACATTTTTTTACAAAACTTTTGGAAATTGTAGATATCCTGATTGTTTTTTTCGTAACTTTTCACGAATTGATATTAATAGTTTACTATTTAAATTGGCACGTTTAAAGTTTCAATAAATCTGTATGAAATTGAAAGTTAATAAATTCATTTTTTACATCAGCGTGGTTGTTGGTATGGGAGTGTTTAGTTGTACTGATTTAGCAGTAGAAAATCTTAACGAGCCCGATGATTTATCAAAAGTACTTTCTAATTCTGAATCCTTATACAATTATGCAGGAAACGCATTCAGGACTTTACACAATTCCATGCAGGAATTCGACAGCCCGGCTTTGGTTATGAACTCAATGGCTGATCAAACCACTTGTTCATGGGGAACCGGAGGTCAATATGATCTGTCAAGCGAGCCTAGAAAGGGTTTCACAAACAGTTTGAAATATCCTTACTTACCTTTTATCCGTGTTTTGTGGGAAGATTGTTATGAATCTATTTCTAACGTCAATGGAATCCTTCGGTTAATCGAAGAAAAAAATATTGAATCTTTTGAAGATGATTTGGATGTAAAAATGCTACAGGCATGGAGTTATTTTGTGAGTGGGGTAGCCCATGGTTACCTCGGGCTAATATATGACAAGGGAAGTATTGTTTATTGGGATACTGAGTTGGATACTATCCAATTAGTTTGCTGGCAGGATATGATTGATGCATCATTAATTTTATTAGATAAAGCTATTTCTATAGCAAATGAAAATTCATTTACGATTCCTGCCGAATGGATGGGTGGAGATACCTACACAAATCAGGAATTATCAGAACTTGCAAACTCTTATGCTGCGCGTATTTTGGTATATAGTTCAAGAAATAAAACCCATAATGAAAAAATAGATTGGAGCAAAGTTCTAAATTATGCGAATAAGGGTATTCAAAAAGATTTATCGCCTGAATTAGGAGTTAGGTATGGATTCTACGATATGTTTACCTGTTATCAAAGGTATCCGGGGTGGGGGCGAATCGACCATCGTATTATTAACCTGATGGATCCCGATTATCCAAGCCGTTGGCCTAATGCTGGTGTATCGTGGACTACTATTGATGGATTGGATCCCGGGCCCGCTTCCTCTGTTGATGCACGGTTGGATTCTGATTTTGAATACTTGCAGAATAATAATTTTCCATACTACCGGGGATACTATCATTTTTCACATTACCGGCATAAAAGATTTGATGATGTTTTTTCAGCTGTTTGGTATGGCGATAAACCCAAACCGTCTATGCTGGTTTGGGAAAATGAATTATTGAAAGCTGAGGCATTGTTGAGAACAGGAAATATTTCTGGGGCTGTTTCAATATTAAATGATCCAAATGGTGCAAGAAAGGTTCGTGGGATGCCTATGGAGTTTTCTTCTGTTGATGCTTCTGAAGTCTTATTGACTATTTTTTATGAAAGAGATATAGAGCTAATTAATACCGGAATTGGAATTGGCTATTTTGATATGCGTAGGAG
>JABMQB010000491.1 GCA_013203525.1 Mariniphaga sp. | reverse complement strand
CGATGAAAATGCAATAATTGAAAGTGATTTCTTTTTCTCAAAAACCGAAAGGTTTTAACTAACTTACAGGAACCTGATTTCTTTAACAATTTTGCGTCCAGCCTTTTCATTTAAACGGGTTCTGATTTCTTCACGCATCATTATAAGCTCCGATTTCACTACCGGAGAATTAATTTGAACGTGTAAAATACCTCTTGATATATAAATTCGGCCTGTATAACGATGCATGGTTTTTCCTAATACTTCTTCCCAGGCATGGATAACATCTACTTCTTTTAACTTATTATCGATATTCATCTCATCGACATAATTCAATAGGATGTCACTTATTTTTCGTGCATTAGTTTTTCTCATAATTCTTCTGAAACAAGACCCTTTTTTACATTGAAAATTTTATAATCGGCCTTAGCTGACCTGATTATCCCATCAAGATGTTCCCTATTTGTATCGGTAATAAAAATTTGCCCGAAATGTTCGTCAGACACCAATTTAATTATTTCTTCTACCCTATTTTTATCTAGTTTATCAAAAATATCATCAAGCAATAATATGGGTTTTATGCCTGAAATTTCCTTCAAAAACTCAAATTGAGCCATTTTTAATGCAATCAAAAAAGTTTTAATCTGCCCCTGCGAACCTAATTTTTTAATCTGAAAATTACCAATATTTAACAACAGGTCTTCTTTATGAATTCCCACAGTAGTATATTGTAAGATCCTGTCTTTTGCCAAAGCATTTTTAAAAACAGTTTCAAAATCATCGGTATAAAAATCAGATTGGTGAATTAATCCAACCAGTTCATTCCTCTGCGAAATTAAAGAATAATAATGCTGAAAAACGGGTTTTAATTTTTCAACAAATACTTTCCTGTCTTCATGAATTTTCTTTCCGTATTCAATCAGTTGCATATCCCAGACATCAAGTATTTCGGCATCAAACTGATTACCCGAAGCAAATTGTTTTAAAAGCACATTTCGCTGGTTAAGTGCCCTGTTATAATTTAAAAGGTTGTTTAAATATTCATGGTCGAATTGTGAAATTACTCCATCGACAAATTTACGCCTTTCGTCGCTTCCACCACGGATTAAAACAGAATCGGACGGAGATATCATAACCAATGGCAATAAACCAATATGGTCGGCAAACTTTGTATATGTTTTTGAATTACGTTTAAATTGTTTTTTATTTCCCTTTTGTAAACTGCAATGGATATTTTCCTCCGATTCCAATCTATTATACTTCCCTTTCAGCATAAAAAAACTTTCATCGTGCTTAACATTTAGCTGATCGGTAGGATTAAAAAAACTTTTACAAAACGAAAGGTAGTATACAGCATCGAGTAAATTTGTCTTCCCGGCTCCATTGTCACCAACAAAACAATTCAATTTGGACGAAAAACTGATTTCTGCCTCTCCAATATTTTTAAAGTTAACAACTGATAAATTTCGAATGTGCATTTTTGCTTAATCTCGGTAAAACAAAACTAATGAAAAAAACTCAGCGTAACTGTGATGTTGAAAAAAGAACCTAATAACAATATATTGTTGATTATTATTCAAATTTGTCGAATCATTTTCAACCATGTTATAAAAAAAAGCTATTTTTGCGACACAATTTTGAAAACATATAAAATGGCAAAAAAGAAATCTCAACAGGCTGATAATCTACAGGAACTTGAATCAGCGTTGACACGAACAGAACAGTTTATTGAAGATAACCAAAAAATTCTCACATACATTGTTGGTGGCATTATCGTAGTGGTTGCTGCTTACCTTGGATTTGGCAAATTTTATCTACAACCAAAACAAGAAGAAGCACTGTCGCAAATGTTCATGGCAGAAAACTATTTTGAAAAAGATTCGTTTAACCTTGCAATTAATGGAGACGGGAACTACCTGGGATTCCTTGACATAGTAGATAATTACGGAATTACAAAATCGGCGAACCTTGCGAAATACTATACTGGTATATCATACTTACATTTAGGGCAATTTGAAGATGCAATTGATTACCTAGAAGGATTTAAAACAGATAATATTTTATTGGAACCAGTAAAAGAAGGTGCTTTGGGTGATGCATACCTCGAATTAGGTGACTCAGACAAAGCATTAAGTCATTATCAAAAAGCAATCAATTTAAATGACAATGAATTTACAACTCCAATTTATATGCAAAAAGCAGCTACATTAATGGAGTCTATTGATGAATTGGAGAGTGCTTTAACATTGTATAACAGGATTAAAAAAGAATATCCAACTTCAGCCGAGGCACGTAATATCGACAAATATATTGCGCGTGTTGAAATTAAATTGGGTAACTAAAAATATTATTTTATAATTTTGAGAATCCCCTCAAATTGAGGGGATTTTTTATAAGCATTAATATCATGGCAACAAAAGACCTCTCAGATTACGATATTGCAACAGTTCCTTCTGCTAAAAAAATGAGATTTGGGATTGTTGTTTCTGAATGGAATATTGAAGTAACTGGTGCATTAGCAAATGGTGCTGTAAAAACTTTGTTAAAACATGGTGCAAAAGAAGAAAATATTAAAGTTCATTATGTACCAGGAAGTTTTGAGTTGCCTTTGGGAGGACAGTTTTTAGCCAAAGCAGGAGGTTTTGATGCCATTATTCTATTGGGATGTGTAATTCAGGGTGAAACAAAACATTTTGATTTTATTTGCCAGGGAGTAACAAAAGGTACGGTTGACCTCAATTTAAAATATAATCTCCCATTTATTTTTGGTGTATTAACAACAAAAACCATGGAACAGGCAATTGCCAGGTCAGGTGGCAAACATGGTAACAAAGGAAATGAAGCAGCAGTAACTGCAATAAAAATGGTTTCCCTTTCAAGAAATCTCTAATAAAAAAAGAGCCTGAGAAATTCAGGCCCTCCTATCATTTAACTAAACTAAATACTTCAATACGGATTATCTCTCAAATTCTTATCCTCTACTTCTATTTCTCCGTCTTTCAGCTTGTTCTTCTAAATATGTGTCATACTTTTTGACCTGGTCTTCGTTTAAAAGCGCTTTTATTTGTTTTGTTTGTTCTTCACGAATGACACCCATTTTTTCACGCATAGCTGAACGGTCGCCATCGGCACCCATAGATTGACGAAGTTCACTGGTTTTCTTACCATAATCAAGAATAATAGCTTCAATTTTAGTAGCTTGATCATCCGACAAATCCAGGGTTGTTTTTAATTCTTCAACCTGACGTTTGGCCCTTTCAGCGGGATCACCCCCTCGCTGCTGCGCTTGTGCAAAAACAACAGTTAATAATAATGCTGTTAATAATAAACCAATTTTTTTCATGTTTCAAATTTTTATTAATATTTCTTTTTTTGTAACGGATCAGTGCTGCAAATACAAAAATGTTTTCTGTTATTAACAAGTTCCAAACAGTGCCTTTTTTTTTAACTTTT
>JABMQB010000490.1 GCA_013203525.1 Mariniphaga sp. | reverse complement strand
TGACGGGAATATATCAAGTACTAAGATTAGACAAAATGATGTCAATCACTCGATCCTGATCTAATTCACCTAAACTAGAACCTGAAGGTAAACATAATCCCTTTACAAACAATTCTCTGGAAATATCCCGGCGGTCTTTAGTAATATATTCACAATCCTTGTATAGCGGTTGCAGATGCATCGGTTTCCAGACCGGGCGCGCTTCAATATTTTCCTTTTCCAAAGCCTGAATTATTTGCGTACGATCAATACCAGTTATCTGTGGATTAATGGTAAGCGTTGTTAACCAGCGATTTGATTTACCATAGTCTGCCTCCGGCATAAAATCTATTCCTTCGATTTGGGCCAAGGCATGATAATAACGTGTAAAAATGGCACGGCGTGCGTCCACTCTTTGGTCCAATACCTGAAGTTGACCGCGACCAACTGCCGCTAACAAATTACTCATACGATAATTATTACCAAGTTCCTTATGCTCATAATGAATTTCAGGTTCACGGGCCTGGGTTGCCAGAAAACGGGCTTTCTCTACATATTCCTCATTATCTGACAAAAACATTCCGCCGCTAGAGGTAGTAATTATCTTGTTACCATTGAAACTGAAAGCTGAAATGTCACCAAAGGCACCGCACTTCTGCCCTTTGTATTCCGCCCCAAGGGCTTCGGCAGAATCCTCAATAACGGCAACATTATGCTTTTTGCATATTTGGCTAATAGTACCATAATCACAACTCTGGCCATAAAGATCAACAGCTATCAGTGCCCTAGGATTATGTCTAATTATAGCGCGCTCAATCAGATTTACATTAAGATTCCATGTAGATGGATCAGAATCGATGAATACCGGGAAACAATTCTCATACATGATAGCGTTGGCGCTGGCAGCAAAGGTTAGCGATGAGCATAGAACTTTATCCCCAGGCTTTATCACCAAAACCTTTAACGCCAAATGCAGGGCGGCTGTGCCACTTGATAACGCTGCGGCGTGATCAATTCCTATGTATTTAGCAATTTCATCCTCGAAATTATCAACGTGGGGTCCTAGGGGGGCTATCCAGTTGGAGTCGAAGGCCTCCATTAACAAGTCACATTCCATTGAACCCATATGGGGCGGAGATAAATATATTTTATTTTTTGGAGACATTAAAATATTTCTATTACTCTAGAAAGTGAATCTACCAGATTGTATCCATCCCAGTTCAATGAGAAATCCATAGTTTTACCTATAGGAACTATTCTATCTATTCCTACGGGCCTAGCCAGCTTAATAAATCCAGAAATATCTTTTTTTGAAAAGCCATAGTATGACAGAGTCTGGTATTTACGGTTAATAACAGTTGACAATTCCAGAAGTGAACTTGCATGATATTCAGAAAAATAACCACTATGGCATCGAAACTGATCTATATCTTCAGTTAGTTCTCCTAGTTTTATTCGATACAGCAAATTATCTTTTTTCTGTTCAAGGCTAAGGTTAGACCCCATTATTGCCTGACTGTAAAAACTAGTGATTTTATCGACAGCTGTTACTGCCTGAACCTGGTATTTTTCACTAACTATTTTATAAAGGCTGTCCCAAAAGATCATTTGGGACTTGCGAACATTTTCCTTATTACCTAACCAGAAAATTAAATGCGGGGATGTACAGGCATTCTGATCAAATAAATATGTATCATTATAGAAACCTACTGAAATTTTTTCAGGCAACATTTCATTAATGTAACTGTCTGCATTAATAGCGCATATAGAATATCTATCCGCAAACGTGATGTCAAATGCTCTTGGCGGAAGTGGATTGGTCCTTATTTGATGTATCGTTTCATCCCCACCCCATATAATACGGACATCACAAACTAAAGAAAATCTCTCAGTAGCTTCACTAGAGCGATCATACTTTACTAAAATTATTCTATTCGTAATATTAGCATGTTCAGATTTATGAGAAAGTGTATTAATTGCATCAACAATAATTTTTACTTGTTCAAAGTTTTTTGATGGAACTCTGACTATGTTTGAATTACCAGACAATAATCCAGCAATCAACGAATAAGCAAAATTTACCGGTACGTTCGATGGTGCAATGTGAAATACAATTCCCCGCCCAAGTATTAATGCGCCATCCTTTAAAAACATGCGTTTCAACTGGACAATATTAGCTTTTCTACAAAAAAAAGAAAAGGTTGCTACATCAGGATATTGTCTGACTCGAGGATCTTTATTTAATAGTTTTGACAATGAGTTAAGGTAGGTAATGACCTCTTCTGAAAATGGAGGGAAAGGTGATAAATTCAGAAAACTTTCGTAATCTGAGTCAGTCATTGTGGTTAAGAACTTTACTGTTTCAATATTGTTCGGCATATGTATCGCTGCATCCACGTATTTCAGCATTCTTTATCCGTCCAAGAATCTTGAAGTATTTACCAAAACGGCCGCAGGGGCAATCATCTTCTCCCATCAGCACACCTTCATCTTCTGTAAGTAAAGAATGTCCCGGGTAACTCTTGGGCAAGACAGATAGGGTCTGGATAATTCCCTGCTCGCCTATAGTTGCGATGGAGAAATCATGGGGCCGTCTAATGATAACATCGGAAAAAACAGGCGCGTGCATATATCCATGTTCACATTCCATATATATTGAACCTGTCTGCTCTACCATACCATAATAATCATGGATAAAGTTTATCCCACACGCCTGATAAAGTATTTTCCTAAATTCTTCTGAAGTAACTGATTCATCTACAAGTTTCTTCCACCCGCCACCGTGTATTAGAACAGCATTAGACAGGTCAACCTTTATATTTCTATTCTTTATTTCCTTCACAAAATGCTGATAAACCATATAAGTAAAACCAAACAGGAAAATCCTGGTATCTTGGTACTGATGTATAAAGTCAACTACTGCCTCAGTATTTAATCCCATATTTTCATCCAAAGCGTACAATCGCTTTGTACCAAAAATAGAAAATCCCAGAATACCTGCCCCACGTGCTGAAAACAAATTCCTGTTTTTAAGCACGGTGGCAGAATCAATAATTATCATTGGAGTTCGTTTGGATCCAAGATAGGTAGACACTATTTTAGTTAGCGCTTTCGATTGGTTTAACGAAGTTTCCTTATCTAAAAATATTTTTGATACTGCCTGTCCTGATGTCCCGGATGATGTAATCGTTTTAACAATATCATCCATAGGGGTGCTGAACAAGTCAAACATCTTGAACAGTCGTACTGGGAGAAAAGGTAATTCAGCATATCCATGAATTAATTCAACATCAAATCCAAATCCATCCATCATATTTTTATATTGGCGGCAGTGCTGATAGTGAAATTGAGTCAACTCACCCAGGTAATTACTCAAAAACTCAGATTTATCTTTTTTATTCAGAGAATACGGTGGAATATCAAATAAAAATTGAAGATTCATTAAATAGCTAAGTTCGAATAGATGGTTTTACCTGAAGAATTTTTTGGAATTTTTTTAATAAACTTTATCTCAAAAGCCTTTGAGTTGATACCGGTTTTTGAGGTAATATAATTTTTCACATCTTCCTTCAGTTTTTTATCGGTAATATATATTACCATTTTATCATCTTGCCCCGCGCAAGCGCAATCTGGGATTATATTTTTCAACAATCTTTCTGTTTCATCCAGGTTTACTCTATTCCCAAAAAGTTTTATAAAGCGCTTTTTCCTTCCAACGATGTAATAGAAACCATCCCTATCTCGCTTTGCCATATCGCCAGTTATCAATACAGACTTGTTTTCATCATCTTTTTGTAACTCTTCTCCAGCAACTGCATATCCCATTGATACATTATCCCCCCTATAAACAAGCTCCCCTGCTTTGTCGTGCTCTTCAATCTGTTCTCCATTTTCATTGATTAAAGAAAACTCGCCACCGGGGATAGCAATTCCCATACTACCCAATTTTAAAATAGAGTATTCATACGGTAAATAACTCATCCTGGCGGTTGCCTCTGTCTGACCGTACATGACAAAAAAGCGCTTTCCCGCATTATTGCAATACTCTGAGAATTCTCTATTTAAATCATCATTAAGTTTTCCGCCTGCTTGAGTAATTGTTTTCAGGCTAGGCAAATCCATACTAAAAAATCGTAGTTTTTTTAGTATTTCAAAAGAATATGGAATTCCTGATAAAGAAGTAGCTTCATTAGTTTTGAAAAACAACCAAAATTCCTTCTCTATTAATGATTTATCTGTTAGAAGTATAGTCGCACCATTAATTAAATGACTATTTAGTATTGACAATCCGAACGAATAATGCATTGGTAATGCAGTAATGGGTCTTTCGCTTTTATCTATTTGAAGGTACTCAGAAATTGATTTTGCATTTGAAAGAATATTTTTATAACTGAGCTTAACAAGTTTGGGACTACCTGTGCTACCCGAAGTTGTAAGCAATAAAGCTAATTCATTATGTAAAGTAAATTTGCAAGAATTATTAAGTTTTACCAAGGAATAATCAAATTTAGAACAAATAACATCGCCTTTGGAAAAACTAAACAATGCATCACTTGGTAG
>JABMQB010000489.1 GCA_013203525.1 Mariniphaga sp. | reverse complement strand
GTATTATCCCTGTTAAAGCATCACCACTACCGGCAGTTGCCATTCCGGGGTTTCCGGTAGAATTAAAAAACACCTTCCCTTCGGGTGTTGCAATTGAAGTAAATGCTCCTTTTAAAACAACAATAACTTTATACTTTTGGGCAAAATTTTTCTGAAGAATTAATCTTTGATAAGAATTATCGAAAACGCCAACCAATCGTCCGAATTCTCCCGGATGTGGTGTAAGTATTGAATTAGCAGGAATTTCCTTCAGCCATTTTGGATTTTCAGCCAGGATATTTAACGCATCAGCATCAATTACCAATGGTTTTGTCGATTGTTTAAATAAACTAAATAATGCACGTTTTGTGTTTTGTTTGGTATCCAATCCAGGTCCTACACCTACAGATGTAAAATTATCTAATTCAGGGAATTCGGTAAACATTAAATCCGATGGATCAATACTTGCCATAGCTTCTGGTACCGAGTTTTGTATTATTTGATATCCAAGCCTTGGAATGTGTGTAGTTAATAAACCTACTCCTGCCCTTAAACATGCACGAGAAGCAAGAACTGCAGCCCCCATTTTCCCATAACTACCTGCAATTAATAAAGCATGGCCCATGGTTCCTTTATGCCCAAACCATGAACGTTTAGGGAGTATTGCTGCAATTTCATCTTCCAATAAAAAAGAAAAATCCGATTGTGTAATTCTTATTCCTTCGGGTTGCAGACCAATGGGCAGGACTTCCCATTTTTCTACGTATTTTTCATTTTCAGGAAAGAAAAAACTGATTTTTGGAAACTGGAGAGTTAGTGTGTGATCTGCCTGAATTATATTTTCAGTATTATTATTGCCGTTGTCTTCGCCCATTAATCCACTTGGGATATCAATAGCCACAACTGTACATTTACTAGTGTTTATTTTTTTTACAACTATTTCAGTTAATCCTTCCAGCGGACGTGATAATCCTGATCCAAATAGCCCGTCAATAATAACTTCGTTTTCTTTTATTTCAGGTATATCATCCTCATTTCTGATTTTTTTGAGTAGAACTTTATTTTGTTCTTCCAGCCGTTGACAGTTAATTTGTGGTGAACCGGAAAGGCCTTTGTTGAAATCAAGAAGAAAAACTTCAACCTTATATTCATATTCAACAATAAGCCGTGCAATAGCTAGTGCATCGCCACCATTATTCCCTGGTCCGGCGAATACTTTTAGTGTCTTCTCATTCGAAATATTCTTAAGAAGCCAGTTAACCATTTGCAAAGAAGCCCGTTCCATTAAATCAATATCTGCAATTGGCTCATGCTCGATGGTGTACCGGTCGATTTCGGCAATTTGTTTTGTAGTAAACAATTTCATAGCAAATGGCATTTTATGTAAATTTACAAAATTTCAATTAGTAATTATTAAGAGTCATTAATTTGGCTTTTTGGTGACAAATTTCAAATTCATTGATTTTTATCAAGTTGTTCAACAACAAAAGATTTCTATATTTGTCAACTTCGAGACTTTGAGAGGAATTTTTAAATAACAACATTATGCTAAAAGAACATCCCCGGGGATTAATGATACTCTTCTTTACGGAAATGTGGGAGCGATTTGGGTACTATCTAATGCTTGGTATTTTCACCCTTTACATGATTGCCCCTGAAACGGCGAGATTTGCCGGATTGGGAATGAGTAATATGGAAGCAGCTGACATTTATGGCAGTTACCTGGCAATGGTTTACCTCACTCCGTTTTTAGGAGGACTAATTGCTGACCGTTTTTTAGGGTATCGTAAATCAATTTATATCGGCGGGTTGTTAATGGCTGCAGGATACATCGGGCTTTCTTTCGCAAGCGGGATGATGGGGTTTTTCCTTTCGCTACTACTTATTATTTTGGGGAACGGAATGTTCAAACCCAATATTTCAGTATTGTTGGGAAAATTATACGAAAAACCTGAATATGAACATTTAAAAGACTCCGGCTATAATATCTTCTACATGGGAATAAACTTTGGAGCCTTTGTATGCAACTTTGTGGCAGCCTGGCTTCGACTCACTTATGGATGGGGATGGGCTTTTGCTGCAGCAGGAATTGGTATGCTAATCGGAATTATTTGGTTTGCATTCGGGAATTTGAAAGTGCCTGAGATTAGGGAAGCCGATAAAATATCGCCCAAACGTGAAGGCGATTTTTCGTTGGGAAAAATATTTACAGTACTATTCCTTCCCGCTTTTGCAGCAGCAGCAATTGGATGGCTTATTCCAAATAATATTTTTGGATCCGATTCAAACGATGCATTCATCTTTTTCTGTTTACCTGTATTGTTATTTTTCTTTAACACCTGGCGATCAGCAGCCAAAGAAGAAAAAGCTCCAATTGCAGCACTGCTTTCAATCTTCGGAGTAGTAATAATTTTCTGGGCTGTTTTCCACCAAAATGGATCGGCTTTAACTTATTGGGCAAAAAACAATACCGATCGTGAACTGGGACCCAAAATGGAAAAAGTAATCAATACGATTGCCAGTACCGAAGAAGTTTCTACCGTACCCCGCGAACGTCAATTAATTGGACTGCACGGTGAAGACCTGGGGACTAAAATGGGTTCCAGCTATTATTTCGACAACTATAACAAAGAACTTCCAACAGAGAATATTGATGGAAAACCAAAAGATTTGACTGATACCGAATGGGAAAAAGCAGAAGCTGATTCAGATGCTCAACATAAAAAACTGGTGCTTTGGCCTACTGAGCTACAAGCTTCCATCAATCCTTTTTTCGTAATTATTTTTACGCCCTTGTTGGTTGCTTTTTTTAACTTTCTTGGTAGAAGAAGAAAAGAACCCTCAACTCCGGGTAAAAT
>JABMQB010000046.1 GCA_013203525.1 Mariniphaga sp. | reverse complement strand
TTAATATTAATTTGAATCAAATTCCAGATATATTTTTAATATCAAAAACTTTCTGACCATAAAAATGCAAAAATAATTTGGCTGAAAAAAGAGTTCACAAAAAAAGGCTGCCAAAACCGACAGCCTTTTAAAATATATGTAAGAGAATTTATCCTCTGTTAATACAATTAAGATCCTCAAATGCCCTTACCATTCGATCAACCATAGTAACTTCACCAGCGCGCAACCACACCCGCGGATCGTAATATTTTTTATTTGGTTTGTCTTCTCCATCAGGATTACCAATTTGCCCTTGCAAATAATCCCTGTTCTTGGCTTCATAAATACGTACACCCTCCCAGGTTGCCCATTGCGTATCGGTATCGATATTCATTTTTATTACAGCATATCCAATAGCCTCTCGAATTTCTTCCAGGGTAGAACCTGATCCACCATGAAATACAAAGTTTACTGGTTTTTCACTTAAACCATGTTTTTCTGAAATATATTTTTGTGAATTATCCAAAATTTTTGGTGTAAGTTTAACATTCCCTGGTTTATATACTCCATGCACATTCCCAAATGAAGCTGCAATTGTAAAATTAGGACTAATCTCACTTAACTCTTCATAGGCATAATTTACTTCCGAAGGTTGAGTATATAATGAGGCATGGTCGACATCTGTATTGTCAACTCCATCTTCTTCACCGCCAGTTATACCGAGTTCAATTTCAAGGGTCATATCAATTTTGCTCATCCTTTTAAGATATTCTTTGCAAATGCCAATATTTTCCTCAATTGGTTCTTCTGAAAGGTCAAGCATATGAGATGAAAAAAGTGGCTTTCCGGTTTCGGCATAATTCTTTTCACTGGCATCAAGTAATCCATCAATCCATGGTAATAACTTTTTTGCTGCATGGTCGGTATGAAGAACAACATTAATGCCATATGCTTCGGCAAGGGTATGAATATGTTTTGCTCCTGCAATAGCGCCTAGAATTTGACCTTTTTGCCCTTCAAGGCCAATAGCTTTTCCTGCAATAAAAGCAGCGCCACCATTTGACAGCTGAATTATAACAGGCGAATTAACTTTTTTAGCTGCTTCCATAACAGCATTTATAGAATTTGAACCTACAACATTTACTGCCGGAAGTGCAAATCTATTTTCTTTAGCAACCTGGAAGATTGTTTGTAAATCTTTTCCTGTTACAACACCAGGTTTAATGTTTGCAAATAATGATTCGCTCATGATATTTTTCAATTTAGTATTATACAGATTAATATTTTGATAAGCCTTAACTTGTCATTGCAAAAATAAATCAGAAAGGGTAACCTATTGCAAAAGAAATGTTAAAATCATCATTATTTAACTTTCTGTTTCCAATTATCCATCCTTTTCCAAATTCCTGTGATGGATCACGCAGCTTCATCCCAAGATCAAGCCTGAAGACAAAATAATTAAAATCAAACCGAAATCCAATGCCAGTACCGATTGCAATTTGCTTATAGAATTTATTAATTTCGAATTTAGCACCTTCCCTATTATCTTTATCATTTATAGCCCAGATATTACCTGCATCAAGGAAAACTGCTCCTTCCATCATTTTTATTAACCGAAAGCGATATTCCAGATTTGCCTCCAGCTTTATATCCGACGATTGATTTGGATACGCATTGGTTGGTGCTTTATATGTTCCTGGTCCCAAAGATCTAACCTGCCAGGCTCTGATCCCATTTGCACCACCTGTGAAGTATTTCTTTTCGAATGGTAACACATCAAAATTACCGAATGGAATCCCAACTCCTGCAAAAATTCTTCCCACAACTGAATTATAACGATCAACCATTAATCCATATCTGAATTCAAGGTCGGCTTTAACATATTGAGCAAATCTTGTATTAAAAATTTCATAATAATTGGAGGTTCTTATACCTAAGGTATCACTACTTTCCATTTTATCAGCCCCAAATGCTGAAGAAAGCAGGTTTAAAACATTTCCTGCCGATTCAAATGAAAACTTTAGATATTTATAATTATTGTGCTCATTCAATTTCTGCGTATTATAAACCATTGAATAATTGGTAGCAAAAATAAGATGGTCGGTAAAACTACTTTTTATATATAAATCTTTAATCAGGTTAATAAATCCGGGATCGAATGCATACAAGTTTACCATATTAAAATCGATGATATTAAATGTATGCCACAAATTCTCAGTAGTTTTCCAGTTATAGCCAATTTTAAAATTACTTATTGTTCTTGTATAATCAGGCCGATCCTGATAATTGTAACCAAGGGTAAATACTGTTTGAGGAAGATACTTGTCGAAATAACGAAACCAATTTCCAGGCCCAACTAACCTGGGAATTGACAGGCTTGATTCAATCCCGGCTTCCCGTGTATTAAAATCATTTATTATATTATTTTCAATCCATTGTTGATGCTCCATAGCTCCTTTCAGGTTGATCCTGAAAATTTCAGCATTTCTGAAAAGATTCCGGTGCTGATAGTTCAAATTTCCGGCTACACCCAGATTACCGGATGTATTTGTTCCTTCAATATCAAACGATACCGATTGTTTAGTCATTGGTGCAAGGTTAATAATACAATCGAGTTTATTTGAACCTGCCAATTCATTTTTCCAAAACCGAATATTAACATATCGAAATTGATTTAATCCCGAAAAAGCATCAAATGTTTTCCGAACATCCTCCAACCTATATAAATTTCCTTTTTGCAAACTACTTAAACTCACAAATAAATCAGGATTATATTTA
>JABMQB010000488.1 GCA_013203525.1 Mariniphaga sp. | reverse complement strand
GCCGCTTTTTGCAATATATGACTCTGAGGTTGCAAGAGGAAAATTTGCTACCGATACACCTGAATCGAGATGACGTATTTCAGGATCTTTTCCTACATTTCCTACTAAAATTACTTTGTTTACTGACATACTTTATTTTTTTTAGGGTTAATCATGGTTGAAGATACAAATTATCCCTTTTTTAGAGCACATAATTCTAACTAATAATCTAAAATAATTAAACCACGTTTAACCAAATATTTTTCAATTAACCGTGGAACTGCAAATTTAGGAATATCTTTTTTATTTATCCGAATTAATGGTAGAGGTAATTTTTTTTTGATTTTTTTAAAATATGAATAAATTTTGCATTAATTCTTTGGTGGCTTAATATATGGATAATCGGCTCCCCAATTCCAAGAATTTGTATTTGAGGATCGCCTGTTAAAAAATTGGTTTCAGCAATTCGTATGACTTCATCTAAAGATTCATCTACAAATGTTTCAATTAATGGAAGTTCAAACAGGTTTTCCCAAATATCTTTTTTATCTCTTTTCTGAAAATAAATCGAATTATTTTCTTCAATCAGGAAATAATAGAAAAATCGGTTTTTTTGTTGAATTGAATTTTTCTTTACGGGCAGATTTAAATAAGTTTTATTTTTAAAGGCCAGGCAGGAACCTGATATTGGACATTGCAGGCATAGCGGATTAGGTAAACATATTATGGCTCCTAATTCCATAAGTGCCTGGTTATGCATTCCGGGATCATTTTTATTTAACATTCATCAGCAATTATTTTGATTTTCTTTTTTCCTTTTGCTGAATCTACCGGATCAGTTATTCCAAAATATCTGGCTAATACCCGGTTGATGTTTCCATCAACTGCTGCATAGGGTTTATCAAACGCAATTGAAGCAATTGCTGAAGCAGTATATTCACCAATTCCCTTCAATTTGATTATATCCTTAATTTGTGTTGGAAATATTCCATTGTATTTTTCAAGAATAATTTTTGAAGAAAAATGAAGGTTTCTTGCCCGGCTGTAATATCCAAGGCCTTGCCATGATTTTAATACTTCGTCTTCAGAGGAGTTAGCCAGAATTTTGAGGGTAGGAAATCTTTTAATAAAACTCAAATAATAGTCTAAACCCTGCTTAACACGTGTTTGTTGAAGGATGATTTCGGAAATCCAAATTTTATATGGATCGGTAGTTTCACGCCAGGGTAAATCACGTTTATTAGTGTTATACCATTTATATATTAAATGTAAAAATCCCGCCATAAATCTATCACAAATTTAAAATCTTGACAAAAATCAAAATAAATTGTTTTGAAATGCGATATATTTTTAAAAAGTTTTTATTTTTGCACACCATAATGCACGAATTAATTTGTTGATAACTAAATATTTTAGCAATGACAAAAGCAGATATTGTAAACGAAATTTCAAAAAACACAGGGATTGAAAAGGTAACAGTTCAAAAAACGGTTGAAGCCTTTATGGACACAGTAAAAGACTCATTAGTAGACGGTAAGAATGTTTATTTAAGAGGATTTGGTAGCTTTGTAGTTAAGAAAAGAGCTGAAAAAACAGCCAGGAATATTTCTAAAAACACAACTATTATTATTCCTGAACATCACATTCCTTCTTTCAAGCCTGCGAAATCATTCGTTTCACAAGTAAAGAATAACGTAAAATAATTTAATTATGCCAAGCGGTAAAAAGCGTAAAAGACATAAGATGGCCACGCATAAGCGTAAAAAAAGGCTAAGGAAAAACAGACATAAAAAGAAAAAATAGCATTTTAAAAGCTACTTTTTAAAATTGTTCGATTAAACCTAAAGCAAAAAAAAAATGCTTTAGGTTTAATCCGTTTTATAAGTAAGTTTTTGTTCTTTATAAAATCGTATGATTTAAAAAAAAGGTTGTGAGTAGCGATTTAATTATTGATGTCTCTCCATCCGAAATAGTAATTGCCTTGCTTGAAGACAAAAAGCTTGTTGAACTTACCAGGGAAAAAAGCGGAGTAAAATTTGCTGTAGGTGATATCTACATTGGCAAAGTAAAAAAAAT